>CALMFQ010000411.1 GCA_937863215.1 uncultured Pseudomonadota bacterium | reverse complement strand
CAATTTCAATGCGTCGGGTGCGTTTGCCGCTCCCGGCGTACCAATGTCGAGTGCCGGTGTCAGGCCGGCGCATGTGCCCGTCGGCCGGCGCTTTGTCTACGTCGTTGACGACAACCCGGCGATTTGCCAGGCATTCGAACTGATGCTGGGGGCGCACGGCTATACAGTGATGTCGTTCCTGTCCGGGCAGACCTTCATCGATACCGCCGATCTGCATGCCGGCAGTGCCTTGCTGCTCGACCAGAGCCTGCCCGGCATCAGCGGCATCGAGGTGCTGCAATATGTGCGCCGGCACAACTGCAAATTGCCGGTAATCGTCATTACCGGCAACGGCCGCATCCGCAATGCAGTGGATGCGATGAAGCTGGGCGCCGTCGATTATCTGGAAAAACCGCTGGAAGAGCAGGCCGTGCTCGACTGGCTGGGCAAGGTGGCGCCGATGGCGGCAGCCGGTGTAGGCACAAGCCTGGATAGCCTGACTTTGCGCGAACGCGAAGTGCTGGCACAACTGGCGCTCGGGCTTTCATCCAAAGAGGCGGCGCGGGTGCTGGATATCAGTCCGCGTACGGTGGATGCGCACCGCTGCAATATCCTGGCCAAATTTGGCACCAATTCGATCCTGGTGGCCATTCGCATGGCGGGCCTGAGTAACTGACTCTGCCCGGCTGGCATGTAAACAGATATGCACATACAGGGTAGCAGGGTTGGCGCTTGCGGCGGCTGCGTGTAAAGTGAAAGTTTGTGGCTTCGGCTGCCGCCGGGCGGACAGCGAGGCTTTTCGGCTCACGCATGAGAAGAGGTGATCATGGGTAAACTGGTAGGGATTGTCGAATTCATTCAAGGCACGGTGGAAAAAGGCGCCAATACCGTCGAGGGCGTGCATCGCTCGCTGGCGGCCAAGCCGTACGAGGCGCTGAAATCGGTGCCGCCGCTCAATGGCGTGGCATCCAGCGTGCAGGCGCTGCAGGATTCGCTGATCGGCGGCTTTTACGACGTCGTGCGCGCAGTCAGCAGCGGTGCCGGCGAGACGGCAAAAGTGGTGGCCGAGCGGATTGAAGGCGGCGCCGAACAGCAGGACAAGGATCGCATCTGGAAGTGATGCGTGGCGGATTGCAGCAGGTTAGGCTTGGAGTCTGACAGCAATAAAAAACGGAGCCAGCGGCTCCGTTTTTTGTTTGCCTTGTAACGGCTTAGCGCCACAGGCTCAGTTGCATCAGCTCGCGCTTCAGCACCAGTGCCTTCGGCAGGCGCTCTTTCAGTTTTTCGAACAGCTCGCCGTGGTCTTCCAGTTCTTTCTTCCACAGTTCGGCGTCGATCGAAGTCACCTGCTGGAACTGCTCCTTGCTGAACTCCAGGCCGCTCCAGTCGATGTCGTCATAGCCCGGCATCCAGCCCAGTGCGGTCTGCTTGGCCGGGGCCTGACCCTTGCAACGGTTAACGATCCACTCCAGCACGCGCATGTTGTCACCGAAACCAGGCCAGACAAACTCGCCTTTTTCGTTGGTACGGAACCAGTTGACGCAGAAGATCTTCGGCGGGTTGTCGATCACGTGACCCATCTGCAGCCAGTGGTTGAAGTAATCGCCCATATGGTAGCCACAGAACGGCAGCATCGCAAACGGATCGCGGCGGGTTTCACCCTGCTTGCCCATTGCAGCAGCGGTGGTTTCCGAGCCCATGGTGGCAGCCATGTACACGCCGTAGTTCCAGTTGAATGCCTCTACCACCAGCGGCACTGCAGCAGCGCGACGGCCACCGAAGATGAAGGCCGAGATCGGCACGCCAGCCGGATCTTCCCAGGCCGAATCGATCGACGGGCACTGCGCAGCCGGTGCGGTAAAGCGGGCGTTCGGGTGCGCTGCCTTGCGGCCGGTTTCCTTGGCGATTTCCGGCGTCCAGTCCTTGCCCTGCCAGTCAACCAGATGATCCGGAGCCTGCTTGCTCATGCCTTCCCACCATACATCGCCATCGTCGGTCAGTGCGACGTTGGTGAAAATGATGTTTTCTTTCAGTGTGGCCATGGCGTTGAAGTTGGTTTTTTCCGATGTGCCCGGGGCGACACCGAAGAAACCGGCTTCAGGGTTGATCGCGTAGAACTTGCCGTCGGCACCCGGTTTGATCCAGGCGATATCGTCACCGATGGTGGTGATTTTCCAGCCGTCGTGCGACTTCGGCGGAATCAGCATGGCGAAGTTGGTTTTGCCGCAAGCCGACGGGAAAGCCGCTGCAACATAGGTTTTTTCGCCTTGCGGGCTTTCCACGCCGAGAATCAGCATGTGCTCGGCCAGCCAGCCCTGATCGCGGCCCATGGTCGAAGCGATGCGCAGTGCGAAGCACTTCTTGCCCAGCAGTGCATTGCCACCGTAGCCCGAACCGTAGGACCAGATTTCGCGGGTTTCCGGATAGTGAACGATGTATTTGGTTTCCTTGTTGCACGGCCATGCCACGTCTTTTTCGCCGTGTGCCAGCGGTGCGCCGACACTGTGCATGCAAGGAACGAATTCGCCATCGCTGCCGAGCACGTCGAATACGGCTTTGCCCATGCGGGTCATGGTGCGCATCGAAACGGCTACGTACGGCGAATCGCTGATCTCGACGCCGATGTGGGCGATCGGGCTGCCCAGCGGGCCCATCGAGAACGGCACGATGTACATGGTGCGACCGTGCATGCAACCCTTGAACAGATTGTTCATGGTTTCGCGCATCTCGGCCGGTTCAACCCAGTTGTTGTTGGGGCCGGCGTCGATTTTGTTCTGGGAGCAGATGAAGGTGCGGTCTTCGACGCGGGCAACGTCGGACGGGTCGGAACGGGCGAGGAAGCTGTTGGCGCGTTTTTCCTGGTTCAGCCGGATCAGGGTGCCGGCGTCTACCATCTTGTTGCACAGCGAATCGTATTCTTCCTGCGATCCGTCACACCAGTAAACGGCTTCCGGCTCGCACAGATCTACCATTTTCTGAACCCACTGCAGCAGGCGGGTATTTTTGACATAGGCCGGGGCATTAATCGGACGGTTACCGGCCGAAGTCGATGATGCCATGAAACGATCTCCTTCAAGTAAAAAACGAAGGAACACGGTGTGCGAATTTCGCAGCGCCTATCGCCGACACGTCCGGGATCAGTTCAAAAAGAACGCCACCCGAAACGGCGGCCGGCGACGTTCCGGAAGTGCAAATATGATATTTTTGCGAAATTGTACACGCTCTTGGCTCCGTTGTCCGGTCAATTGCGTGTGCAAATGATTCGCATCTGTCGCTAACGTTATGAAGTTGAATGCTATTTATGGAATTGTTGCGCGAGATTGATCCGTCCGACTGGGCCGCGCTGGCGTGGTTTGCCGTGTGCTGGTTCGGCTACGGCCGTTACGCCGACCGTTTTTCCGGTAAACGCGCCGGGCTGGTGAACGTGGTACACGGCTACCGGCTGCAATGGATGCGCATCATGCTGCAACGCGACAACCGCATCATGGATTCGTCGCTGGTCGGCAATCTGGTCAACAGCGTGTCGTTCTTTGCCTCGACCACGATGTACATCATCGCCGGGTTGCTGGCGGTAATGGGCACTACCGAACGGGCCATCTCGTTTGCTTCCAGCTTTGCCTTCGTCCGCCCGGAGAGCAAGGTGATGTGGGAGCTCAAGCTGTTGTTGCTGCTGGCGATTTTTGTCTATGCCTATTTCAAGTTCACCTGGTCGCTGCGCCAGTTCAACCTGCTGTCGATCCTGATCGGCGGCGCGCCGTTGCCGGGTGCAGACCAAGCGGAGCAGGAGCGCTACGTGCGCAAGGCGGGGAAGATCAATTCTTTTGCCGGCGACGATTTCAATCGCGGCGTACGCGCTTATTACTTCGCACTGGCGGCGCTGGCGTGGCTGATCCAGCCGCTGCTGTTCATTCTGGTGACCGCCTGGGTGGTTTACATTCTGTATCGCCGCGATTACCGCTCGCAGACGCTGGCGGCGGTGAACGATAGCTGACCGAGTGAGCCGGCCGTCGTAACGACCGGCCCGGCCGGATCAGGCTTGCGGCTGGATGTTGCTGGCCTGCTGGCCTTTCGGGCCGGCAACCACGTCGAACGAAACGCGCTGGCCTTCTTTCAGGCTCTTGAAGCCCTTGCTCTGGATTGTCGAGAAATGGGCAAAAACGTCATCGCCGCCTTCATCGGGGGTAATGAAGCCGAAGCCTTTTGCGTCGTTGAACCACTTCACGGTACCTGTTGCCATTGTTGCTTCCCTCTTTGCTGTTGTGTGATATCGATGATGCGAGCGAATCCGTGCCCCGTTTCCCGGCGGAATAGAGCTGGTATTCTAAGCTGGTTTTCTAATGTATCGACTGGCGCTAGTCAAGCCCTGCAGCGGCCGCTGGTAGCGATTTGTGCATCCGGACGCTGCCTTGTGGCGGCAAAACATTGATAATGGCGTTTTATTGCCTGATCCGATGTTTTCCGCATGACGTCCATTTCGATCCTGCCCGGCCAATCCGGCTGGCGCCTGCCGGCCTTGCCGCCGCTGTCGCTGTATATCCATATCCCCTGGTGCGTGCGCAAGTGCCCGTATTGCGATTTCAATTCGCACGAGGCGCGCGGCGCTGTGCCGGAGGCCGAATATGTCGATGCGCTGATCGCCGATCTGGAACTGGCATTGCCGCTGATCTGGGGGCGGCGGGTACACAGCATTTTCTTCGGCGGCGGTACGCCGAGCCTGTTTTCCGCGCAGCAGATCGACCGCCTGTTGTGCGCGCTGCGCGCGCGGCTGAATTTGCACAGCGATGCCGAAATCACGCTGGAAGCCAACCCCGGCACGTTCGAAGCGGCCAAGTTCCGCGATTACCGCCAAGCCGGCATCAATCGGCTGTCAATCGGCATCCAGAGTTTCGACAATACGATGCTGCAACGGCTGGGCCGCATTCACGATGGCGACGAAGCCATGCGTGCCATCGAGATCGCCAACCGGCATTTTGACAATTTCAATCTCGACCTGATGTACGCGCTACCGCAGCAGAGCTTGCCGCAGGCGCTGGCCGATATCCGCCGTGCGCTGGATGCCGGTTCGACGCATCTGTCTGCGTATCACCTGACGCTGGAACCGAACACGCTGTTCCATGCGCAGCCGCCCAATCTGCCGGATGAAGAGCTGTCGGCGGACATGCAGGAGGCAATCGAAGCCGAGCTGGCCGCAGGCGGCCTGGTGCATTACGAAACGTCGGCGTTTGCCCGGCCCGGCCGCTGCGCGCGTCACAATCTCAATTACTGGCAGTTCGGCGATTATCTTGGCATCGGTGCCGGCGCTCATACCAAGCTGTCGTTTCACGACCGCATCGTGCGCCAGGCGCGCTACAGGCAGCCGGCACAGTATCTGCGCGAGCTCAAGGCTGGCGCGGCGATGCAGAGCCAGCACGAGGTCGGTATCGACGATCTGCCGTTCGAATTCATGATGAACGCGCTGCGCCTGATCGATGGGTTCGAGCCGAACCTGTTTGCCGAGCGCACCGGGCTGCAACTCGCTACAATCGACGCCAGCCTGAATCAGGCCGAAAGCCAGGGCTTGTTGCTGCGCGACCACCGCTCGATCAGGCCCTCGGCCAAGGGGCAGCGTTTTCTCAACGATTTGCTGCAAATGTTCCTCAAGGAGTGAAAATGTCGACCAAGCACGTTGTTTCCACCGAAGGCGCACCAGCCGCCATCGGCACCTATTCGCAGGCAATCCGCGCCGGCAGCGCGGTGTTCCTGTCCGGCCAGATCGGCCTCGACCCGCAGACGATGCAGATGCAGGAAGGCTTCGAAGCGCAGACGCATCAGGTATTCAAGAATCTCCAGGCGGTTGCCGAAGCCGCTGGCGGGTCGCTGGCCGATGTGGTCAAGCTGAATGCGTTCCTGACCGATCTGGGCAATTTCGCCAAATTCAACGAAATCATGGCGCAGTATTTCACCGAGCCTTACCCGGCGCGTGCCGCGGTCGGCGTCGCCAGCCTGCCGCGCGCCGGGGTGGTGGAAGCCGACGCGATCATGGTGCTGGGCTGAGCGCAGCCACAGCCTGCTCCAGCCGTTGCAATGCCAGTTGCAGCCGGCTGCGCGGGCAGGCGAAATTGAGCCGGACAAAGCCCGGCGCGCCGAAATCGCTGCCATCCGACAGGCCCAGCCCATGTGCTTCGAAGTGGCGTTGCGGTTCTGCCAGCCCGAGGCTGCGGCAGTCGATCCAGGCCAGATAGGTTGCCTCGATTGCGTGCATGCGCAGCGGCGCTAGCCGGGCAATGGCCGCCTGCAGCAGGTCGCGGTTGCCGCGCAGATATTCCAGCAACTGCAGCCGCCACTCGCGGCAATCGCGGTACGCCGCCAGCGCTGCCGGCCACGCCAGGCTGTTCGGGTGTGGCACGATTCCCGCCGCCGCCTGCTGCAGCCGGCGCCGCAGTTGCGGATTGCTGGCAATGGCAAAGGCGCAACCCAGCCCGGGGATATTGAAAGTCTTGCTTGGCGCCATCAGTGTCACTGTGCGCCGTGCCGCCGCATCGCCCTGCGCGGCGAACGGGAGATGGCGGCGCTCCTGGTCGAGCAGCAGATCGGCGTGTATTTCGTCGGAGCAGACCAGTAGGTCCTGCTCTTCGGCCAGCGTCGCCAGGCGCTGCAGTTCTTCGGCGGTATAGGCGCGCCCGACCGGGTTGTGCGGATTGCACAGCAGTAATAGCCGTTGCGTGGTCAGCGCAGCCTGCAAGCCGGCCCAGTCGATCTGCCAGCCGGTGGGGGCATCCAGCATGTCCACCGTCGTCAGTTGTTGCGCTGCCAGCCCAGGGGCAGACAGAAACGGCGGGTACACCGGTGTCAGCGTCGTCACACCCTGAGTGCCGAATGCGCGACAGGCGAGGTTCAGCCCGCATACCAGTCCCGGCAGCCAGACGATCCAGTCGGGGTCGATCTGCCAGCCGTGTGTGGCGGCGATGAAGTCGGCTACCGTTGCGGCCAATTGTTGCGGTGCGTGGCCGTAGCCCAGGTCGGCCATGGCGAGATGCGCCTGCAGTGCAGCGACGATCGGCGGTGCGGCGGCAAAATCCATGTCCGCCACCCACAGCGGCAGGATGTCGCGGCCGGCGTATTTATCCCATTTCATGCTGCCGCTGCGGCTGCGGTCGTGCGGAGTATCGAAGTCGTACATTGTGGAGCTGTCCGGAAAAATGCCATGACTGCATTGTTTTCCGTGCGCGCATCAATTGCCAGAATCCGCGGTAGAATTGCCGCACTTAACGCTGTTTTTTGAGGAGATTGCCTTGGCGCAGATATTTACCGGCCGGCGCGAACGCTGGCTGCAGTTGGCCCGTAGTTGGGCGCTGGCGCTGCTGGTCGGTGTCGGCGCGCTGCAGCTGTCCGGCTGCGACAGCATGACCACGCCGGATATTCCGCTGGAAACGCTGAAACAGAAATACACCAACCAGTATTCGAAATTCATCGAAATCGACGGCACCATGATCCACTACCGCGATCAGGGTAGCGGCCCGCCGCTGGTGCTGGTGCACGGCATGGTCTCGTCGCTGCATACCTGGGATGGCTGGCAGACCTACCTCGGCGGCAAGTACCGCATCATCCGCTTCGATGTGCCAGGCTTTGGCCTGACCGGGCCGCTGGCGCAGGGCGAATACAATGCCGAAACCTATGTGCGCATCATCGATCAGCTGTTGAACAAGCTCGGCGTGAACGAGAAGATTACGCTCGCCGGCAATTCGCTCGGCGGTTTCATGGCCTGGAACTATGCGGCCAGGCACCCGGAGCGGGTGGATCGGCTGGTGTTGCTCGATGCACCTGCATTCAAGCAGGAGGTGCCGCTGGTGGTGAAAATGGCCAACTGGCCGGGCGCCGACAGCATCGGCGTGCGCTATTCGCCGCGCTTTCTGGTCGCTGCCAACCTGAAAAAGCTGTTTGCCAATCAGGGTGTGGTGACCGACGAACTGATCGACCGCTATTACGAGTTGACGTTGCGCCCCGGCAATCGCCCGGCGATCCTGAAAATCTTCCGTGCCATGATCGAGGGGGCAAAACAGGACAACCCGGGCGTCGACCGGATCCGTATGCCGACCCTGCTGCTGTGGGGCAAGGAAGATCCGTGGGTGCCGTTGCCGGTTGCGTTGCGCTGGCTGCAGGTGCTGCCGCAGGCGCAGTACAAGTTCTACGATGGGGTCGGCCATATTCCGATGGAAGAAATCCCGATGGAGTCGGCGCTGGATGTCGATCGTTTCATCCAGACCGGCTCGGTGGACAAGCGCGACGAAGCGCATTGAAACCGAGCATGCATTCTTTAGCGGAACAGCGGCCTGCGGGCCGCTTTTTTGTTGCCTGGCCGGCGATCCGCTTGCTGCAGCCGCACATCTGTTGATGTTTATTTTTTATGCAGAATACCTAAGCTGAAAACAGGTGGGCAGCAGGCAGGCGGAGAGGGAAGAATGGTTGCCAACAACGATTTGCTAGAACCTGCATCAGCCCCGGCCAGAACCGCGCTGGTGCTGGCCGGTGGCGGTGCACGGGCGGCCTATCAGGTCGGCGTGCTGCGCGCGGTGGCGCACATGTTGCCGAAGGATGCCGTCAGTCCGTTCCAGATCATTTGCGGGACTTCGGCTGGCGCATTCAATGCCGCCGGGCTGGCGATGGATCCGCACAATTTCCGCAAATCGGTGTGCCGCCTGGAATATATCTGGAAGAACCTGCATTGCCACAATATCTACCACACTGATTTTGTCACTATTACGCGTAACATCTGGCACTGGATTGCGTCGCTGTTGCTGGGAGGGCTAGGGCGCTACAACCCGCGTGCGCTGCTCGACAATGGCCCGCTGCGGCAACTGCTGCAGCGGGTGTTCGATCCGGAACGGCTGGTTGCCGCGATCGATTCCGGACTGCTGGAGGCGATCAGCATCACCGCGTCCGGTTATACCTCGGGGCAGAATATCGCGTTCTTCCAGGGCGGCGAGCATCTGCAGGGCTGGAACCGGGTGCAGCGCATCGGCGTGCCGGCAAAAATAACCATCGATCACCTGCTGGCCTCGTCGGCAATTCCGCTGGTGTTTCCGGCGGTGCACCTGCACCGCGAGTATTTCGGCGACGGATCGATCCGCCAGACCGCACCGGTCAGCCCGGCGCTGCACCTGGGGGCGGAAAAGGTTCTGGTGGTCGGCATGAGCCGCAGCCCGGACGTCGAGCCGGCTCGCGCCAAGACCGCCGAATACCCGCCGCTGGCGCAGGTGCTCGGCCATGTGCTGAACAGCGCGTTTCTCGACGGGCTGGAGGTCGATCTGGAGCGGTTGCTGCGCATCAACAACACAGTCCGGCTGATTCCGCAGGAAACGCGCCGCAATGCCAATCTGGCGCTGCATCCGGTCGATGTGTTCGTGATCTACCCGTCGCGCGAACTGGATGCGATTGCTTCGCGTCACAGCCAGGATTTCCCGCCGATGATCCGCTTCCTGCTGGGAGGTCTGGGGGGGATGCGCCGGCGCAGCTCGGTGCTGGCCAGTTATCTGCTGTTCGAAAAAGCCTATTGCCGCGAGCTGATTCGTCTGGGTTACAGCGACACCATGGAGCGGCGCGATGAAATGCTGCAGTTCCTGCAGCGCCGCGACAATTCTCCGCCAGTGCTGGTGGCGCAACCCGCCGACGCAGGGTAACGCTGAGCGGCGACTTGGCGCTGCCTGTGCCGGCGTGCCAAAATGATCCTTTGCGCGGCTGCCGGCTGGCTTCCGCGTGCGTTGAAGCATTCGCTGCAGGGTTGATCGCTTGTCTATAGATTTCCGGGTGGTATTCGGCCTGGCGGGAGTCCCGCCGCATGACGATCCGCGTGCCTATGAATGGGAGCGCCGGCTGCACTGGCTGATGTTGCTGGTGTCGGTACTGGCGATCCCCGCCTACTATCTGGAAGAGGTGGCAGCATCGCCGCTGCTGCACAGTGTCGGCGTGGCGGTGGATACTTTCATCCTGGTTGCGTTCAGCGTGGAAATGACGCTGATGCTGCGCGTCACACGGCAAAAGCGCCTGTACCTGATCTACAACTGGATCGATGTCTTCATCATCTTCGGCTCGGCCGGGGCATTCCTTGGCGCCGGCACCGAATGGGTGGCGATGATCCGGCTGCTGCGCATGGCGGTAATCGGCATGATGCTGCTGCGCACGATTTCGTCGGTGCGCCAGCTGTTCTCGCCCGATGGCCTGCCGTATATCTTCGCGTTCGGCATGATCACCATGGTGGTTGGCGGGACGATTTTCTTCCTGGTCGAGCCGACCATTAACAATATCGGCGAAGGCATGTGGCTGGCATTTACCACTGCAGCGACCGTGGGCTATGGCGATCTGGTGCCGACCACGCCGATTTCGCGTATCTTCTCGGTGTTTCTGGTGCTGGTCGGCTACAGCATGATCGGTGCGCTGACTGCATCGATCGCGTCGATTCTGATCGGTGCCGATGAAAAGCGCCTGCGGCGCGAGATGCATCACGATATCCAGTTGCTGCGGCATGAGGTACAGCAACTGCGCGACGAAGTACGACAACTGAATCATGCGCTGCAGGAAGAAGAATTGCCGGAGGCGCGGCTGCGTGGCCATCGGCCACATGCGTTAGATGAAGACGAGTTTGCTCCATGACCCTGAACCAATTGCTTCCCCCGCGCCGGCCGGCTTATCTGCTGGCATTCACCGTGTGTGCCGCGCTGATCGGCTACGCCCTGTATGTGCAATACGTGCAGCTGCTGGAGCCGTGTCCGCTATGCATGCTGCAGCGCGTCGGCGTGATCGGGTCGGGCGTAGTGATGTTGCTGGCCGGCCTGCACAAGCCGGGGCGGCGCGGCGCCATCGTTTATGCCTTGCTGAATCTGCTGGTGGCCGGTTTCGGCGCTGCGATCGCCGTGCGCCATTTGTGGATCCAGAGTCTGCCGCCGGATCAAGTACCGCTGTGTGGCCCGGGGCTATCGTACATGCTCGATACCATGCCGCTCGGCGATGCGCTACTGAAAGTGCTGCACGGCTCCGGCGAATGTGCCGACAAGTCATGGCAGTTCCTTGGCCTGACCATGCCTGGCTGGACGCTGATTTTTTTCATCGGCTTGATTGCCTGGGGCTTTGCGCTGATAGTGAAAGAGCCCAGCTCCAAACGATGAAACTGCATGTCCGAGCATTCTGCCGCACCGCAAGTATCTGAACCTGCCCCCGCCAGCGCGGGGCGCTTCGCTTTTGTTTCCCGCCTGCTGCAGCGCCTGCAACGACCCAAACCGGCCGCGCCGGAATCTGCCGATGCCTGTGAGCCCGCCACCGAAGCGGCGCCTGCCAGCGGTCGCTTTGCCGTGTTGTCGCGCTTGTTTGCCCGGCTGCGCAAATCCGGGGTTGCGGATTCCGCTGCTGCACCGGCAGATGCTCCGGCCGAGAACACGGATGCTGCTGCCGACGCCGGGCCGGGACGGCTCGGCCGACTGTTCGATTCGCCGCTGAAAATCGTGCTGGCAGCCGCTACCGCATTGCTGCTGCTGTTGCTGATCGCGCTGGTCGTGGTGTTGCTGGCCAAGAAAAAGCCCAGGCTGCATCCAGCGGCAGCGGCTACGCCCGCCGTGCATGCACCGGCGCGGGAGCACCAGGATCGTGCCGGGGCGCCGAAACCGCCTGCCGGCCACCCTGCTGTCGTGCCGCACGGCGCTGCAGCACCGCTCGCGCAAGAGCATGGCGCGGCGCCAAAAAGCGATCCGCTGGCGGCAGAGCGTGCCCGGTTGGAGCAAATGAAGGCCGAGCTGGATAAACAGCGCCAGCAACTGGAGCAGGAGCGCAAGGCGTTTGCCGAGCAGGCCGGCCATGCGGCCAACGGCTCGGTAATCGGGCGTGCGGGCAGCGCTGGGGCTGCGGATGTCGCCGGCTCGTGCGATCTGTCCGGCGATAAGCAGTCGCTGCGCGAGAATCTGCGCCGCTGTCTGGGGCTGCCGGAGAAAAAGGCGGAACAGGGCGCAGCAAAAGATGCGGCAGAGCCGGCGGAAAAACCGGCTGCCGCGCCAGCGCACAAGGCCGCCGGCGCGCATTGACCGACCGGATTATCTGGCCTTGGGCATGCTGTACATCGCCGTTTCCATCGCCCGTTCGGCAAGGTTGAACCAGGCATGCTGCTGTTTGCGGAACGCCAGCCAAGAGCCGTAGATTTTCTTGAACGCCGGGTTCTTTGCCGCTTCCTCGTCATACAGCTGGAACGCTTGCTTCTGTGCTTCGGCCATTACGTCGGCAGGGAATGGATGCAGCTTTACCCCCTGTTGCAGCAGGCGCAGCAGCGCCGGCGGGTTGCGCGCATCGTAGGCTGCCAGCATGCTCAGATTGGCTTCTGCTGCGGCCATTTCAAATGCTGTCTGGTAGTGCTTGGGCAATTTGTTCCATTCGCCGATGTTGACGTAGAAACTCAGCGTCGGGCCCGGCTCCCAGAAGCCCGGGTAGTAATAATGTTGCGCTATCTTGTGAAAGCCGAGCTTTTCATCGTCATACGGACCAACCCATTCGGTGGCATCGATGGTGCCTTTTTCCAGCGCCGGGTAGATATCGCCGCCGGCAATGGTCTGCGGCACCACGCCAAGGCGTGCCAGAATTTCGCCGCCAATGCCGGGAATACGCATTTTCAGGCCTTTCAGGTCGGCCAGCGATTTCACTTCCTTGCGGAACCAGCCGCCCATCTGCGTGCCGGTGTTGCCGCCGGGGAAGTTGATGATGTTGTAGCCTTTGAAAAACTCGCGCAGCAGCGCCAGACCGCCGCCCTGATACAGCCAGGCGTTCTGCTGGCGCGCAGTGAGGCCGAACGGAATCGAGGTATCGAAGGCAAACGCCTTATTCTTGCCGACATAGTAATAGCTGGCCGAGTGGCCGCACTGCACTGTGCCGTCCTTGACTGCATCCAGCACCTGCAGCCCCGGCACCAGTTCGCCGCCGGCGTAGACGCGGATATCGAAGTTGCCGTTGGTCAGCGTGCGTACGCGGCTGGCCAGTTGCTCGGCGGCACCGTAGATGGTGTCGAGGCTCTTGGGGTAGCTGGACGCCAGCTTCCAGCTGATTTTCGGGCTGGCATCGGCGGCCTGTGCGGCAGGCGCCAGCGTCGCGGCGGCCAGGCCGGTGGCGCCGGCATGCTTGATGAATTGACGGCGTTGCATGGGTGAACTCTCCTCTGTATCGGGTTTGCAATCCCGGTTACGGATTTTTACAAAAATCCGCTTGTCTCTATTGAGTGGCGGTTTTACCGTGGCTGAACAGCCGCGATTTTAGATGTCTGGATATAAAAAATGCCAATTCTTGCCAAGAAAATATTGCCGCTGACGGTGCTGGGCGCCGTGTTGACGAATATGGCACAGGCCGAGCCGGAAGCGCGGGTCATTGTCAAATGGCGCGACGGCTCGTCGCTGGCGCTGAAGCAGGCGCAGTCCGCCGAACGCACTACCGCACTGGCGCGGGTGGCGAACCTGAATGTGCGCACCGCGCCGGAATTTGCGCCGCGCATGCAGGTGGTGCGCGCCAGCGGCATCAGCGCCGAAGAACTGGCCAGCCGGTTGCTGCAACAGGGCGAAGTTGAATACGCCGAGCCGGACCGGATGAAAAAGATTCGTGCCGTTCCCAACGACCCGCTGCTGGGCAGCCAGTGGTATTTGCAGAATTTGCAGTATGCGGCGATCAACGCCGTCGGTGCGTGGGATTTCGGTATTGGCCTGCCCGGCGTGACGGTGGCGGTGATCGATACCGGCATCACCGCGCATGTCGATCTGGCGGCCAGATTGCTGCCCGGTTACGACTTCATTTCCGATGCGGCACAGGGTGGCGACGGCAACGGCTGGGATAGCGATCCGAGCGACGCCGGCGACGGGCTGGCTCCGACCGATGTGAGTAGCATGCGGAATCCGAATTCGACGCTGTACCAATGCGGTAGCGGTGCCAACGGCGATCAGCCGATCCCGAGCAGCTGGCACGGCACCAAGGTTGCGGGGATTGTTGCCGCTGCCGGTAACAACGGCGTCGGCATTGCCGGCGTGGCGTGGGGGGTAAATATCCTGCCGGTGCGGGCGATGGGTAAATGCGGCGGGCGTGACTCGGATATTCTTACCGCCATGCGCTGGGCAGCCGGCTTGCCGATCGGCGGTGTGCCGACCAATACGCATCCCGCCCGAATCATCAATCTCAGTCTCGGCGGCCAGAATACCTGCACCGCTGCCTGGCGCGATGTCATGGCAGATATGACGCGTGCAGGCGTGCTGGTGGTGGCCGCAGCCGGCAACGAGCCACGTTTCGATCCGTTTACCGGAGCTCCGCTGATCGACGAGCCGGGCAACTGTCCCGGTGTGCTGGCCGTGGCCGGAGTACGGCACGAAGGCAACAAGGTCGGCTACAGCAGCTTCGGTGCCGAAGTCGGCATCAGCGCCCCGGCCGGCAACTGCGTCAATACCGGCGGTGCATGCCTGTTCCCGATCAATACCACCAGCAACAGCGGCACCTACACACCGGCTACGCCAACCTACACCGATTCGACCGATTACACCGTCGGCACCAGCTTTGCTACGCCGATGGCTGCGGGTGTCGCCGGGCTGATGTGGTCGGTGCATGCCGATTTCACCCCGGCACTGCTGATCCAGCGACTCAAATCCGGCGCCAGGTCATTTGTCGCCGATCCTGCCTTGCCTACCTGTCCGCAGCTGGTGCCGGATAGCGATGTGAAGGCAGGTCAATGCAATTGCACCACCAGTACCTGTGGCGCCGGTTTGCTGAATGCTTTCGGCGCAGTCGGCGAGGCGCTGCGCCCGGTGGCGCGCGCCACTGTCAGCGGCGGCGGGACTACCGGCCTCGCAGTGACGCTCAATGCCTCGGGCAGCGAAGTTGCCACGGGCCGCAGCATAGCCAGCTATCGCTGGAGTGCTGTTCAGGGGGATGGCAGCAATGCGGTTATGCAGAATGGCGACAAGGCAAGTGCCAGTGTCGTTCCCGACAAGGCTGGGCAACTTGCCGTGACGCTGCAGATCACCGACGACAGCGGCCGCAGCGACTCTGTCAGTGTGAAAATGGAGATTGTTGCCGCGGCGACTGGCACAGGCAGTTCTGGCAGCGGCACCGGTGGCAGCGGCAGCACTGGATCGGGGACTGGCTCAGGATCGGGCAGCTCCAGCGGCACGCCGGCAACCACCGGCGGCGGGCAGTCCGACAGCGGTGGCAAGGGCGGCGGTGGCTCGATCGACCCGATCGCTTTGCTTGGGCTGGCGGCGCTGCTGCTGGGTCAGCGCCGGCCGCGCCAGTAGAGCGGCAGAGCCGCCAGCGTGCCGCCGACAAAGCCGTAGACGTGCGCCTGCGGCACTGGCTGGAAGCCACTCCACGGCAGGCCTGCGTTCTGGTCGAACAGCAGTTTCAGCACTCCGAGCAACCATAACGCCGGCACTGCCGGCCAGCGGCCGCTGCCGCCCGGTGGCTGCAGCGCCAGCCAGGCAAACACTCCGTGCAACGCCCCCGACAGGCCTGCATACCAGTCCAGATGCGGGCCGAGCGCGACCAAGCCGCAGTCGACCGCTAGCGCCGATACGAGCAATACCGGCGCTACAGTCGCCAGCCTTTGCCGTTGCCACGCCCACAGTGCCAACAGTAGTAACGCCAGCAGATTTGCCAGCAGATGCAGTGGGGTAATGTGCAACAGATGGCCGCTGAGCCATTGCCACCACGGATGGCTCAAGGCAGTGGCAGGGTGGAAGGCAAAACGCGGCAGCCATTGCGGATTGGCGCTGAGGCCGGTCGCCAGCAACGCCAGCAGCAGCAATGCCAGCGTTGCCCAGCGTTGATTGTGCGCGGCGGGCGCCATTATTTCTGCTGCGACAGCTCTTCCAGCATGCGCACTGCATCGTCGCTGCTGGCGGGTGCGGCGTTTGCCGGCTGTGTGGTTGTCGCCGGCGCAGCAGGTTTGGCGCTGCTGACCAGATTCGGAAATGCCAGCACGATGCCGACCATCAGCAACTGGATCAGCACGAACGGAATCGCGCCCCAGTAGATGTCGCGCGTCTGTACTTCGGCCGGCGCCACGCTGCGCAGGAAGAACAGCGCAAAGCCGAACGGCGGGTGCATGAACGAAGTCTGCATATTGATCCCCAGCAACACACCGAACCACACCAGATCGATGCCCAGCTTGTGCGCCACCGGCACCAGCAGCGGCACCAGGATGAAGCTGATCTCGAAGAAGTCGAGGAAGAACGCCAGCACGAACACCAGCAGATTGACCGCCAGCAGAAAGCCGACCACCCCACCCGGCAACGCAGTCAGCCACGATTCGACCCACAGATCGCCGTTGACGCCGAGAAAGGCGATGCGGAACACACGTGCGCCAACCAGGATCAGCACCACGAAGGTAGTCAGCTTCAGCGTCGCATCCATTGCCTGTTGCAGCAGCGTTAGATCCAGCCTGCGATTCGCCAACGCCAGCAGCAGCGCGCCAACCGCGCCCATTGCTCCGGCTTCGGTCGGGGTAGCGATGCCTTCGAATAGCCACTGGCCATTCTTGTAATGCGGTACGAAGGCGATGGTGCCGAGCACCAGAAAAATCAGCAGCAGCGGCGGCAGCAGTGACACCAGCACCCGCCGTGCCAGTGCCGCGCCCTGCAGCGTACGTGCTTCCGCTGGCAGTGCCGGCACGCTGGCCGGTCGGACAATCGACATGCCGAGTACGTACAACACATACAGGCCAGTCAGCAGCAGCCCCGGCAGCATTGCGCCGGCATACATGTCGCCGACCGACGTACCGAGCTGGTCCGCCAGCACGATCAGCACCAGCGACGGCGGAATGATCTGCGCCAGCGTGCCGGACGCCGCAATCACGCCGGCCGCCAGCCGTTTGTCGTAGCCATTGCGCAGCATCACCGGCAGCGAGATCAGCCCCATCGAAATCACCGACGCTGCTACCACGCCGGTAGTGGCCGCCAGCAGCGCGCCAACGAAAATCACCGCGTAGGCGATGCCGCCGCGCACCCGGCCGAACAGCT
>CALMFQ010000410.1 GCA_937863215.1 uncultured Pseudomonadota bacterium | reverse complement strand
CACCTGCCGGCCAATCAACGTTGCCGCCTGGGCCGATTGACCGGCGATCACGTTCTGTGTCAGCGTCTGCGACAGCTTTTCGATTGAATCCTGCAGCTTGGTAATGCCGCTGACGGTATTGATCTGCGCCATCTGCGACGTCACCTGCGCATTGTCGGTCGGATTCAGCGGGTCCTGATTGCGCATCTGCGTGGTCAGCAGCGTCAGGAAACGATGCTGCGCTTCATCCGCAGCCGACAACTCCTGTTTCTTGGTGCTGCTGGCGCTGGTTACAACGCTGCTCTGCACCGTATCGGCATTGACTGTGGTTGCCATTATCTAGTCTCCTTAAGACTGGCCGAGCTGCAGGGTTTTCAGCAGCATGGTTTTGGCCGCATTCATCATGTCGGCGTTGGTCTGATACGAGCGCGACGCGGAAATCATGTTCACCATTTCCTCTACCGGGTTGACGTTGGGCATGGTGACGTAACCATTGCCATCCGCCAGCGGGTTTTTCGGGTCGTAAATCAGGCGCGGCGGAGCCTGATCCTCAATTACCCGGCTCACGCGCACACCGGCCACATTCGGCTGCTTGCCGCTCAGCGGCGTAGTCTGGAACACCACCTGCTTCGCTTTGTACGGCTGGCCATTGGCGCTTACCGCGCTGTCTACGTTAGCCAGATTCGATGCCACCACATTGAGCCGTTGCGACTGGGCCGACATGGCGGAACCGGCAATATCGAATACCTTGAACATGCTTGTCTTACCTCGACGTCAATGCATTCATCAAATTGCGCACCTTGGTATTCATGAACGTCAAGGTGGCCTGATAGCGCAGACTGTTGTCGGCAAACTGCGCCATTTCGTGATCCGGATCGACGGTATTGCCGTCAATCGACGGCTGGATCTCGGTACGGTATTTCACGCTCAGATCAAACGGATTTTTCACCGCCAGTTCCAGATGCCGCCGGTCAGTATGCGCCAACGGCAGACGCTCGGATTTACCGTCCATCGCATTCTTCAATGCTGCCGAAAAGTCGAAATCCACCGCCTTGTAACCGGGGGTGTCGCTATTGGCGATATTCGAGCCAATCAGCTCCTGCCGGTAGGTGCGCAGTTTCAGCGAAGTTTCCTGCAATGCGAAATGTTTATCCAAGTTATCCAGCACGATTCAATTACCCTGGTATCTGCTTACACATCCAAAAGCATCTTCCGTGCCAGCTTGCTCAACTGCAGGCAAAGCGTACAAAACATGCATATTTACAGTTATTCGTGGAAAACAGCCCAGCCGGGAGCGGCAATATTTTCCGCTACAGGTTATATTGCACGTCCGTTTTTGCCGTTTGCATGCCAGGGACACAGGCAAAGTCAATCACACTCGCAGCACATACCCCGACACTGCGATGCGACCCATTACCAGGGAGGAGCCACGATGAAGCAGGACAACAAACACATACGGTTTCTCGCCGAACATCTGCTGCACACGGGATTGGGCGGGCTGGGAGAGCGCGATCTGGCGGCATTGACACGCATAGCCAAACGCCTGCAGGCAAGCCGTACCGACGCATCGATTCCTGAAGAAGGCATCACCCTCGGCGAACGCATGGCCGACCGGGTGGCGGAGTTCGGCGGCTCGTGGACGTTCATCAGCCTGTTTGGAGCATTCCTGTTCGGCTGGGCGATCCTGAACACCGACATTCTGGGAGAAAAGGCATTCGACCCCTACCCCTATGTATTCCTGAATCTGGTGCTGTCGATGCTGGCGGCGATACAGGCGCCGATCATCATGATGTCGCAAAACCGGCAGGCAGCGCGCGACCGGATGACGATGATCCGCGATTTTGAAGTCAATCTGAAATCGGAACTGGCGATCAAGGAATTGCACGGCCGCATGGATCACCTGACCTGGCAATTACTCTCCGATCTGGACAAACTCAAGCGCGCAGCCGACAACGCCGCGCCTGGCGGTGCAACCGAGCCTCTTGCGGGCCGGGCAGGCACCCAACAGTAAAACAAAAGAGGCGATCCGGATCGCCTCTTTGCCTTTCTACATCTCCGCGCCATCAAGCATCGACCGCCGCCAGCCTGCCCCTTGTTTCGGCGGCTTCAGCCATGATTCTCTGCACCAGTTCGGCAACAGTCGGGACATCGTCAATCAGCCCCTGCACTTGGCCGATCATCTGTATGCCATGCTGCAGATCCCCCTGCTCAGTCGCCTTGACAAAACGTGGCGTCGCCGCGCCGAAGTAGGCAATCTGCAACATGATTGCCGGGCCTTTCACCAAGGTGCCCAACAACAGTTTGGGAATCGGTACGTCCAGCTGCCCGGCGACACGCAGGGCGTTGAACAGTGCAGAAAACAGCCCCATCGGCTTGCGCATCAAGCGCTGACTCAATGGTGTTTTCATCACACGACAGTGAATACCGTCAAAATTCTTCGAATACAACGTATCTGCAACCGTCTTGTCTGCCACCGCCTGTTTGGCAGACGCATGCAACGGACTTTCGCGCGTCATCGCAAACCGCGTACCCATTGCCACCGCATCCGCCCCCAGTGCCAACGCCGCCACCAGCGACCGTCCATCGCTAAAACCGCCAGCGGCAATTACCGGAATCTTCACCGCCCTGGCAATCGCCGGCACCAACACCAGCGACGTCACATCGCCGCCATGTGCAGCCGCCTCATGCCCGGTAACCAGCACCGCATCACAGCCGATCCGCTCGGCCGACAAGGCATGCTTTTCCGTCACCACGGTCGCAATCACCTTACCGCCATAAGCATGCGCAGCCCGGACAATCCAGTCGCCCTTGCCAAGCGAAAAATTGATTACCGGCACCTTTTCTTCCAGCGCAACTTCAGCATTTTCTTTCGCGCCGGGCATCATCAAAGTACAACCAATACCAAATGGCTTGTCAGTCAACTCCCGAACCCGCCGAATCGCCGCCCGGGTCTGCTCCGCAGTCAACGGCCCGGTTGCCAGAATCCCCAGTCCTCCCGCTGCAGATACCGCAGCCACCAGCTCCGGCACAGCAATCCAGCTCATGCCGGGACAGACGATGGGAAGTTCAATGCCAAACGATTCGGAGAAACGAGTTTTCATGCGAAGCAGTATATGGGTTGCAAATGTCGGGCAAAGTTTATACAAGCCAACGTTCGATAGAAAGCCAAAAACAAAAATATTTAGGACGGAAAATTAACCAGAAAACAATAAGCACTGCAAATCCCCAGATGACCTCTACTACTTTCGACTCTGGCAGATAAAAAAGCCCACCTTGAAGTGGGCTTTTAGCTAAAGATACCGTGATTTACTGAACCAATTCCCGCCACGACACCCTTCTCAGGCCAGCAGCTGATGACGAAACCGGAATCGAGTAATTAATGGGGTCACCCGCAGTAGTCACGCATACAGAACCAAGCGTACCATCGGCCAACTGATAAATACTACAGCCCGCCGTCATTGCATTTGGGTTTTTTCTCCCTTGCGGATCAGTTGTCGAGGTCGACAATACAGGACCGCCAGTGCATCCGGCAACGGTATAGAAAGTGCTTATCCCTCCATTCTCACAAGGGTTAGAGGATGTAGGGCTATTGCCAACGATAGTCAAGGTGCCCAATGCAACAGCAGGATCAATGTTTACGCGTTCACCTGCTGGCAAGTCATAAAACCACCCATTTGCACCGCCAGTGAGATTTACTGCATTGTTGGACATCGTAATGTTGCTGCCTGATGTCGTGGAGGTTTGCTGCACCAGGTTGTCTACCCTGAAGGAGCCAGATGCCAGACTGGCATTCGGGTATGGCACCCCCTTATCTACAATTCCGTACAGCGATTGAATCTGTGTCGTGGTCAGGTCGGATTGCCCCAGCAGTTTTCCGGTACCCAGAACAACCATCGGCAGGCTGTCACATTTCATCAATTCAGGTTTCACTGTTACCGGTTGGGTTTGCCCGCTGGCATTTCTGAACGTCCCCATTTTCATTACCGAAACCGAGGAGCCCGTCAAATCAAAACGCCACATATCGCCATTCAGATCGCCAGCGTAAGCATACTTGCCAGTATTATCGTATTGAGGGTCATCAACCCAGACATTGAGCCTGGATAGACCGCTCGGAGCCGATGTCGATCCCGAGGAATTGGACGTGCCTGAGCCGCTGCCATTCAAAATCGCGCCGGTCTCGGCATCAAGCACATAGAGCCTGCCCTTTCCGTCACCTGGCGATACATTATTGTGACCAGAAGTCACGATTACAACCCACTTCCCATCGGATGGGCGCTTGGTGATGACCGGGTTTCCAAACGAGTAGCCCAAATTGACATTGGAAACTCCGCACAATGTACTGTCATGACAGATTTCCCATAATGGCAATGGATTATTAGGGTCGGTCACATCCAGAGCAACAAAGCCACGCGCACCTTTCCCCATGCCGGACACCAGAATAGTCTTCCAGTTCCCGTTGGAGAATTTGACGTCGCCTACCACCTGTTCCCCGTCAACAAAAAAGCGGTGCCCGCTAAGATAAAACTTTTCTGCCAACAGATACATGTTCGGCATAAGAAGTTTGGGTACATATGCCCAACGCTCCGCGCCTGTCGTCTCGTCAAAAGCATGAATCATTCCGTCATTTGCACCGACATACAAAGTCCCGATCCTGGAAGCTTGCGCAGCTTTAAATGCCGCATAACCCGCATCGGTATAATCGGCAGTCGGAGCCTCTACAAATATCGGTTTGGAATGAACGGTATCCCCGAGAACATGCTGCCGGTCACGGAAAACGGTGCCCAAGTTTGCCGTATCGCCACGCAAAAAACCGACCATGGCGCTGCTGGAATTAAGTATCGCCTGATCAGCCGTGGCAAGCGCCGAATACTGCCCAAGTAATGAT
>CALMFQ010000409.1 GCA_937863215.1 uncultured Pseudomonadota bacterium | reverse complement strand
CGCAAGACCAACCTTGGCGCTACCTTAAGACGCCGCGTACCATCTTTAGCTTCGCTTAAGCAACGTCGCCATACAATACTTGCCATGCACCTGCTCATCATTGAAGACGACCTCGATCTCGGCCGCGCCTTACAGCAAGCGCTGAAGATCGAAGGCATCAGCACCGAATGGCTACGCCGTTGCGCAGACGCACCGCGTTCGTTCCATGACACGACATTCGACTGCGTGCTCCTCGACCTTACCCTGCCTGATGGCGAGGGGCTCGAGCTGCTGAAGCGCTGGCGCCGCACCGGCGTGACGCTACCCATCATCGTGATCACGGCACGGACTGCACTTGAAGACCGCTTGAACGGGCTGGACGGCGGCGCGGATGACTTCGTGATCAAGCCGTTTGCGACACCCGAACTGGTATCGCGTATCCGGGCGGTATTGCGCCGCACCGCGCAGCAGGCCAACGATATCTGGACCCTCGGTCGTCTGGAGATTGAACCCCGGCGCTACGTGGCACGACTTGATGGCGCTGTGCTGGAATTATCGCCGCGCGAATTCCGCTTGCTGCTCGAACTTGCCCGCGAGCCAGGCGTGGTCGTAGCCAAGGCGCAGATCGCGCAAAGGCTGGAGCCGCTTGGCAACCCGCTGGATTTCGGTGCTATCGAAGTGCATATGTCCAACCTGCGGCGCAAACTTGGTGCGCCGCTGATCCACACGGTGCGCGGTGTGGGCTACATGCTGCAAGTCGTCTGATGTCGCGCGCACACCTATGGTTACAGCCCAGCCTGACGCGCCGCGTGGTGGGCTCGCTGCTGCTGGCCGTGGCGCTGGTTGGGGTGGTGTTGCTGGCGCAAAACTACCTGGAATTCCGCCGCGAATTTTCACCGGGGCCAGACTCGGCGCTGGTAAAGGCGGTGCAAGTGGTCGGCGCATCGCTGGAACCGATCACCGCCTCGCACGACGCCGTCGTCGTGCTACAAACCATCCAGCGTCAGTCCGATATGGCACGCAAGCAAAACAGGCTCGAGGGCATCCTGCTGATCGAACTGGTCAGCAAAGCCGGTGAGCGCATCTACGCCACTCCCGAACTGGGTCACACCACACTTGACGCGCCTTCCACCGGACAGCGCGAGCAACTGATCAATGGCCGGCACTTTCGCGTCACACAGGCAGCGGCAGGCCCTTGGCGACTTCGCTTTGGCGAACCGCGCCTGAGCGATACATCGGCCTTGTCGTTATTGGGTAGCGACCTCCTGCCCTCGCTGCTCATTGCCATTCCGGTGGTCCTGTTTCCGGTCTGGCTCGCGGTACGCCGGGGCCTGAGTCCGCTGCGACAACTGTCGGCACGGCTGGCGCAGCGGCATGCAGACGACTTGTCACCACTTAGCGTCGACATGAAATATGCCGAGCTGAAGCCGGTTGTTGCCACCATCAACGAGCTGCTTGCCACGCTACGCGGCAAGGTGCAGCGCGAACGCGCTTTCGTTCAGGATGCCGCCCATGAACTGCGCACGCCGATGGCAGTCATCTCGGCGCAAGCGCACGTACTGGCTCGCGCGGCCAGCGAAGCCGAGCGCCACCAGGCCGAAGGAGCGCTGGAATCCGCGATCGCCCGAGCCTCGCATCTGGCCCGGCAGCTATTGGCGTTGGCGTCGCTCGATGACGCAAGTGGCGCCCCCAGGCAACGCATCGATCTCTCTCACCTGCTACAAACCATGCTCGCACAAGCCATGCCGCTGGCGCAGCAGCGCAGCATTGAATTGTCGCTCGACGCACCCGACAGCCTGAGCCTCGAAGCCGACACGACCGCACTGCAGTCAATCGTAATGAATCTGCTCGACAACGCGTTGCGTTACGGTCGTGAGGGCGGGCAACTTGCCGTTACCTTGCAGGATCAGTCCGATCACATCACGCTCACCGTGGCAGACGACGGTCCCGGCATACCCGAAGCAGAACGCGCGCGAATTTTCGACCGCTTCGTACGCGGCACTGCGCAAGACGCTCCAGGTACCGGCCTGGGTCTGGCCATCGTCAAACAGGCCGTTCAACGGCTGCGCGGCAGCGTGCAGATTGAGACAGGGTTGCATGGACGCGGGGTGGCATTTGTCGTCCGGATGCCGGCATAGCATGGTGATTGGCGTAGATGGCGCCAGTGCTTACCTGCGTAAAGAGCAAAGTATCCACGACGGGGCGGTTGCCTTCGTCAACGTGAATGGCGAAGCCGGGCAAGCCCGATACCCACTCCGCTACAACCAGGCGGGACATGACAGGTACTTCAGGATGGGCATCAGCCTGATTTTCAGCAATTGATGCGTCAGTTGTTTGACTAGATATCTCGTTTGCCCGGTCAAATATCGACTTGACCTTATCTTGACACTGTAAAGAAATGCTTTTACGCTTGATCCCGTCATCGACAGGATTGCCTGTACGGGCACGGTTTCGATGAAGGTTTCCGTAGTGCGGCGTTGCCGACTGCGGAATTATTTTTACCTGAATCTTTACGGTGGAAAGATGGGCAATCCAATACAACACTACGATGCAGTGGTGATCGGCGCCGGCAACGGCGGCCTCACCGCTGCCACCAAGCTGCAACGCAGTGGCAGGAAGACATTGCTGCTGGAGCGGCACAATATCCCCGGTGGCTGCGCCACGTCGTTCATTCGCGGCGATTACGAATTCGAGGTGGCACTGCACCAGCTCAGCGGCCTGGGCACTGACACCCAGCCGTTCATCATGCGCCAGCTGTTCAGCGATCTGGGCGTGCTGGACAAGGTGGAATTCGTGCAGGAACACGAGTTGTATCGGCTGGTGGTTCCCGGCCAGCTCGATACCACCTTGCCGGCAAGCTGGAAAGGCATGATGCGCATGCTGCAGGACGATTATCCGGCCGAGCGCGAAGCGATCGAGCGCTTCTTCGACATGGCGTCGAAACTGACCATGGAGAATTTCCTGCAACTGCCACATTGCCGCCGCGCCAACGATGCGGCCATGCTGCAGGCCAATTGCCCGACGTATCTGGCCTATGGTCTGCGTCCGGCGCAGGAGGTGTTGGACGAGTTTTTTGCCGATCCCAAACTGATCTCGACCATCGCCATCTACTGGTGTTATCTCGGCGTGCCGCCAAGCCAGCTGCCGTTTGCCGACCTGATGGCGATGTTGTTTGCCTACTGCACCTTCAAGCCGTGGAATATCCGTGGCGGCTCGCAGGCCTTGTCCAGCGCACTGATCGACTCATTCATGCGTGCCGGTGGCGAAGTGCGTTTCAATTGCGGTGCGGAAAAAATCCTCACCGAAGATTCGCGCGTGGTCGGCGTGCGCCTGGAATCGGGTGAAACCGTTACCTGCGATAGCGTGATTTCCAATGCCAGCCCGTTGATTACCTACAACGAGCTGCTGGATATGGCGCAGCCACCCCAGACGGTGCGCGAGGATTTCAAATCGCGGCGCATGGGCACCTCGGCACTGGTGATTTATGTCGGGCTGGATTGCCCGCCGGAAGAAGCCGGCATTACCACGGCCTCCACCTTTGTCGGCAGCACCACGGATAACGATGCCATTCACCAGCGCATGAGCAGCATGGAAAAGCCGCTGTTCGGCATGGTGACCTGTTACAACTTCGTCGATACCAAACTGGTGCCGGCTGGTAAAAGCCTGGTATCGCTGGTTGCGCTGCATTACGGCGAAATGTGGCGGAATGTACCGCCGGAGGACTACCTGCAGACCAAATACCAGCAGGGTGAGCTGCTGCTGCAGCTGATAGAAACGACATTCCCGAAAATCCGCGAGCACATCGAAGAGCTGGAAGTAGCCACGCCGCTGACCATGATGCGTTACCTCAACAGCCCGGACGGCGCGATCTACGGCTTCAAACAGAATACCGAAGACAACGAATTGTTCCGCGAGCGGCTGCAAGGCGTTGCCGGGCTTTACAGTGCCGGCAGCTGGGTCGGCATGGGCGGGTTCCAGCCGGCCTATATGTCCGGCGAAGGCACTGCACGTGCCGCGCTGAAATATCTGCAATCAATGGAGGCAAGCCATGTCTGAAGCCAATATTCTCAATCTGGTCGCGGGTTACCAGGATGCCTGCGCCCGCAAGCAATTGCTGGAAAACAGCGGCAGCGATTTCAGCGAACTCCGCCATAGTGTCGCCAATACGGTCAACAGCCTGCACCCCAAGCGGCTGATGTTGCGCGTGGCGGAAATAATCGATGAAACGCCGACCACCAGGAGTTTGCGCCTGATTTCCGCAGCGGGCTCCCTGCCGCCGTTCCAGGCAGGACAGTATCTCAATGTCTACGTTGATATCGACGGCACCGAAACAGCCCGCCCCTATGCCATATCCTCATCGCCGCTACGGCAGCATTATTACGACATCACGGTAAAACGGGCACATCAAGGCTTTGTCAGCCACCATCTGCTGGACAACATTGCCGTCGGGCAAACATTGCAGACCAGCGGGCCGATGGGCACTTTTTTTCACAATCCTTTGTTTCACGGCACGCAACTGGTGTTCCTCGCCGGCGGCTCCGGCATTGTGCCGGCACGCAGCATGCTGCTCGACATGCTCGATCGCGACATGCCCTGGCATTTCGATGTGATTTATGGCAACAGCTACGAGAATGACGTGATTTTCCAGCATGAGCTGCGCGATCTGGCGTCCTTGCACAGCAACTTGACCCTGACCGAGTTGATCTCGCGGCCCACGGCGGATTTTGTCGGTCGCTTCGGCCATGTTTCCGCCGATTTGATCCGTGAAGTCGTGAGGGGCGATCTGGCAAGCAAGATGTACTACATTTGCGGACCGACACCGTTCAACGACAACTGCCTGGCACAACTGGCCGAGCTGGGTGTGCCGCGGCGGCGTATCCGGGTTGAAGCCAATGGCGCGCCGAAAAATCCGCATTGCCTCCCGCACTGGCCGGCGGCGGTCAACCCGCAGCATGAGGTAACGATTACCGTGCAGGGCAAAGGCAGCTTCCGTGCCAAGGCCGGAGAGCCGTTACTGAACAGCCTGGAGCGTAACGGCTACGCGGCAGAAAACGCCTGCCGCTCGGGCGAGTGCAGCCTGTGTCGGGTAAAGCTGGTAGCGGGAACGGTATTCAACCCGCCCGAGGCCAAGCTGCGTCAATCCGACCGCGATTTCGGCTGGATTCACTCGTGCGTGGCATTTCCGCTGCAGGATATCGAAATCCTGCTGTAAGTCTGTGGTGCGCCAATCGGCGGGCGGTCGATTGGCACACCGTCTTGCGGGACGTTATCAACGTGTCAGGATAAATACATGCAGCAAATTGGTATTCCAGCGGAAATCGCGGCCAACGAAACCCGGGTTGCGGCGACG
>CALMFQ010000408.1 GCA_937863215.1 uncultured Pseudomonadota bacterium | reverse complement strand
TAGCTGGCCTTGAGCAGGCCGCCGGCCGGTTGAATCTGCTCCAGTCGCGCTACGGTAAGCGGCTGGCCGAGATGCAGATGGTGTGACTTGAGATGGTTGATGGTAACCAGTTCGGCCACGCTCAGGTCGTAGCGGCGCGAAATGTTGTAGACCGTGTCACCCTTGCGCACCGTGTATTTTTTTGCGCGCGCCGACTCGACCTTGTCGAGCTTGGTGTAGGTCGGAATACTGGCGCTGGCAGGGGTATATTCCGGTACCGCTGCCACGTTGGTGGCCGGTGCATCCGCTGCAGTGCCGCCATCGCTGGCGCTGGCTGTGGTTTCGCCGGCACGCGGCACCATCAGCGTTTCGCCACGCGCCACGCGCGCCTTGCCGATATTGTTGAGTTCGCGCAGTTTGGCCACTGTCGTGCCAAAGCGGCTGGCGATCTTGTCGTAGCTTTCACCCGGTGTGGTCGGATATTGCTGCCAGGACAGCAGCGGCCCGTCAAAAGTGGAGAGCTTTTCCGAAAATTCCACTTCCTTGTCTGCTGGCACCAGTAGCCGCCGTGACGGCTTGTAGGCAATGATTGGCTTGTTGAACGCCGGATTCAGGCTGGTGAACTCATCCAGTGTCATGCCGGCGAGCTTGGCCGCGACCTGCGTGTCCATGTGGTGCGGTGCAGTAACGACGCTGAAGAACGGCCGGTTGGGAATGTTCGGCAGGCGAATGCCATACGCTTCGGGGTTGGCAATCAGGTTGCGCACTGCCAGCAGTTTGGGTACGTAGTTCAGCGTCTCGTTCGGCAGGCCGATGCTGCTGTAGTCTTCCGGCAGGCCGCGTGCGCGGTTCTTGCCCAGCGCGCGCGCTACCGCGCCTTCGCCCCAGTTGTACGATGCCAGTGCCAGATGCCAGTCGCCGAACAGGCCGTTGAGATAATTCAGATAATCGAGTGCGGCTTCGGTTGCTGCCAGCACATCGCGCCGGCCGTCATACCACCAGGTTTGTTCCAGTCCGTAGTGCTTGCCGGTGGAGGGGACAAACTGCCAGATGCCGGACGCATGTGCCGGCGAGTTGGCGCGCGGGTTGTAGGCGCTTTCGATCATCGGCAGCAGCGCCAGATCGAGCGGCATGCTGCGTTTGTCGAGTTCTTCGACAATGTGATACATGTAGCGCCGGCCACGTTCGCTGATGCGATACAGCTGCTCCGGGCGGGCGGCATAATATTGTTCCCATTCGCGCACCAGCGGCGAATCGAGATTGGGAATCGAAAAGTTGTCGCGCAGGCGATCCCACAGGCTGGCGTACGCCAGCGGCGACGGTGTCGGTTCCCAGGATTGCTCGGGCGGCATCACCCGTTCACGGGCCGGGCCGTCCGCGGGGGCTGGCTGCTGGGCTGCAGGCGCCGGTTTGGCAGGCGCGGCCGGCAGCGAATTGAGGAAGTCGTCAGCTTGCGCCGTGCCGGAGCACAGGGCGAGCACTAACAGGATCAGTCTGGAATTCATGCGCGGGAGTCTGGGCGATCGGTTCTGCTGCATTCAAGCCTGTCGGCAACACCGCAGCGCGGTTGGCGGTATTCGGGGCGTCTGCCGTGCACAAGCTCATGCAAGACACCAGGCTGGGTTGAACGTTCATGTGCTGGCGAATTTTCATCCGGAGGCAGCCGCGAAACCAACGTCAACAGAACCTGAAGCTGTCATCGGGACCGGGAATTCTACCGGGGGCGGTCCGTTGCTGTCAAAAATCCGGAATGAAGCAGCGGATGCGACAAGGGTTCCGGCCAGAGCCGGTAACCAGACGCTGTTGACAGAAGGTTCGCAGACCGCATGAGTCCTCTGTCAATAGCGCCTAGCTGAAAGTGTTTTTCCATTCGCGCATGGCGGCAAACACCGCAGTTTCATCCGCCAGAGGCTGGCCGCAATGCGCTTCCACCGCAGCCCTGACATGCGGTAAATGACAGCGCAGGAATGGATTGGTCGCCAGTTCGGTTGCCAGCGTACTGGGCAATGTCGGGTTTCCGCGTTGCCGGCGTGCGCTGTCCTGTTGCTGACGTTGCAGCAATGCCGTGTTGTCGGGTTCGACCGCCAAGGCAAAACGCTGGTTGGCCAGCGTGTATTCGTGCGTGCAGTAGATCTGCGTCTCCTGTGGCAGGTGTGCCAGCCGTTGCAGCGATGCATGCAACTGTTGTGTGCTGCCGTCGAAAACGCGACCGCAGCCGCAGGCAAACAGCGTGTCGCCGCAAAACAGGAGCCCATCGCCGTAATAGCTGATGTGATCTGCAGTGTGGCCGGGGGTCGCCATGACTTCCAGCCGCAGGCCCGGTTGGGTCAGTTGCAGCAAGTCACCGGGGTGCAACGGATGGCTGATGCCGGCGATGCCGGAATTGGCGGGGCCGTATACCGGGCAGGCAAAATGCCGCACCAGTTCGGCAATACCGCCAGTGTGGTCGGCATGGTGATGGGTGATCAGGATCGCGCACAAACTCAGGCCGTGTTCACGGCAATATTGCAGCACCGGCGCAGCGTCGCCGGGGTCAACTGCCGCAGCAGCGTCCTGCCGGCGCAAAAGCCAGATATAATTATCGGTAAAGGCAGGTAGCGGGATGATGTTCTGCATGCCGGATATTGTAAACCGCCCGGCGTTGTGTCGGGGAATTGCAGATCGCCCGGCTGTGCTCGGATGGGAAGCCATGTACAACTCGACGGACTGGTGGCAGACGCCGCTTGGGCATTATCTGTTGGCGCGCGAACAGGCATTTTTCGATCAGGCGGTGGCCGACGTGTTTGGCTTCAACGCTGTGCAGATCGAGATGCCGCAGCTCGATTCGCTGCGCATGAATCGCATGCCCAAGCGGATACGTCTGGGGCGCGCTTTTGGCCATGTGCGTGCGGATGCTGCAGCGTTGCCGCTGGAGACCGGCAGCACCGATCTGCTGGTTTTGCCGCATGTGCTTGAATTCTCAGAAAATCCCCACCAGGTGTTGCGCGAGGCGGAGCGGGTGCTTGTGCCGGAAGGCCGGCTGATCGTTTCCGGCTTCAACCCTTGGAGTCTGTGGGGGCTTGAACGCCGTGTGCGGCGCATTCGCGGTGGGCGCGGTTATCCGTGGTGCGGCAATTTCATCAGTCTGCCGCGTATCAAGGACTGGCTGGCACTGATGAATCTGGATATCCAGACCGGCAGGCTCGGCTGTTATGTGCCGCCGTCGCAACAGCCCAAGTGGCTGTGGCGTTTGCGTTTCATGGAGTCGGCCGGTGATCGCTGGTGGCGCGTTGGCGGCGGTGTGTATTTCTTGCAGGCGGTGAAGCGGGTACGTGGCGTGCGCATGATTACTCCGGCTTGGCAGAGTGCTCCGGCGCCGCAGCGGCTGGTGGTGACTACCGATCGTTCCGCACTGGACGACAGGCGTCTGCCCGAATAAAGCCTTGCCGGTTGCGGGTGCGGCAAGTGTTATTCCTCAACAACAATATTTTTTGGTGAATGAGCTGCGTGTTGGTCGATATTTATACCGATGGTGCCTGCAAGGGCAACCCGGGCCCAGGCGGCTGGGGTGCATTGTTGCGTTATGGCGACAAGGAAAAAGAATTGTGCGGCGGCGAGCCGAACACTACCAACAATCGCATGGAGTTGCGCGCGGTGATCGAGGCGCTGAATGTGCTGACACGTGCCTGCGAAATCCGCTTGCATACCGATTCGCAGTACGTCCAGCTCGGTATCAGCAAATGGATTCACGGCTGGAAGAAACGCGGCTGGCGCACCAGTGCCAATGAGCCGGTAAAGAATGCCGATCTGTGGCAGGCTCTGGAACTGGCGACGCAGCGCCACCGCGTCGAATGGATCTGGGTCAAGGGTCATGCCGGCCACGAGTTCAACGAACGTGCCGATCAACTGGCCAACGCCGGTGTCTTGGCAATCAACAAGGTGTGACAATGCGACAGATTTTTCTCGACACCGAAACCACGGGGCTGAACCCGGCCATGGGGCATCGCCTGATCGAAATTGCTGCGGTCGAAATGATCGATCGCAAGCTGACGCGACGCCATTACCATTGCTACATCAATCCGGAACGCGAAATCGATGCCGAGGCGGAACGGGTGCATGGCATCAGCCTCGACTTCCTGCTGGACAAGCCGAAATTTGCTGCGGTAGCCGATGAGTTTCTCCGCTTCGTCGAAGGTGGCGAGCTGATCATACATAACGCACCGTTCGATATCGGCTTTCTCGATCACGAACTGAAGCGGCTGGGCAAGCCTTCGATCCGCGAGTACTGTCCAGCGGTGCTGGATACGTTGGCCATGGCCAAGGATATGTTCCCGGGCAAGCGCAACAGTCTGGATGCACTGTGCGACCGCTTCGAGGTCGATCGCTCCAATCGTACGCTGCACGGTGCGCTGATCGACTGCGAACTGCTCGGCGAAGTGTATCTGTCGATGACACGCGGGCAGAACAGCCTGCTGGTGGACGCAGAAGAGGTCGAGCCGGAAGCCTGCGACACGCCGCTGCAGTTCGCTGCATATCAGGGGCCGTTGAAGGTGGTGCAGGCCAGTGCCGAAGAACTGGAAAGCCATCAGGCTTATCTTGCCGACCTGGACAAAGGTACCAAGGGAGCTTGTGTCTGGTTGAAGCTGGCTGCTGCCGATGGCGTCTAGGCACATCGTAGTGATTCCGGCCGCCGGTGGCGGCTCGCGCATGCAGGCGGCGCTGCCCAAGCAGTACCTGCGCCTGGCGGGCAAGACGGTGTTGCGCCATACGATAGAGCTGTTCTTGCGCGAGCCGGCAATCGACAAGCTGCTGCTGGTAATCAGTGCCGGCGATCAGCATTTCGACCCGGCCGAATGGCCGGAAATCGGTTCCAGACTGGCTGTGGCACGGGTCGGCGGTGACTCGCGTGCGGCTTCGGTGCGTAACGGCTTGCGTGAGCTCCGGGCAGAGCTGGCGGCTGACGACTGGGTGCTGGTGCATGATGCCGCTCGTCCCTGTCTTGCTCCCAACGATCTGAGATGCCTGTTGCAACGGCTGGCGGATGAGCCAGTGGGGGGCATTCTCGCGATACCGGTCGCCGACACCCTGAAGCTGGCAGGTGCCGGGCAGCAGGTGCTCAGGACTGTTTCACGCGATCATTTGTGGCAAGCGCAAACGCCGCAGATGTTCCGTTTCGGCCTGCTGCAGCAGGCGCTGGAGGCGGGCATCGATGGCAATATCACCGATGAAGCGTCGGCAATCGAGCGCTTGGGGCTGCGCCCGCTGCTGGTGAACGGCAGCCGGCACAATATCAAGATTACTTACCCCGGCGATCTACCGTTTGCCGAGTGGGTTCTGCAACAAAGGAACATGGCATGAGAATTGGGCAGGGTTTTGACGTGCATGCGCTGGTCGAGGGGCGCAAGCTGATTATTGGCGGTGTGGATATTCCACATGCCAAGGGTTTGCTTGGCCATTCGGATGCCGACGTGCTGTTGCATGCGCTGACCGATGCGTTGCTGGGGGCTGCCGCACTGGGCGATATCGGCACGCACTTTCCCGATAGCGATGCCCGTTACGCCGGCGCCGACAGCCGCGTATTGTTGCGCGAAACCTGGAAAATGCTGCACGAGCAGGGCTATCGGGTGGTCAATGTCGATGCGACCATTATTGCCCAGGTACCGAAAATGGCGCCACATATCGCGCAGATGGTCGCCCACATTGCTGCCGATCTGGCACTGTTGCCGGAGGACGTCAACGTGAAGGCCAAGACTACCGAGCGGCTCGGCTTTACCGGGCGCGAAGAAGGCATTGCCGCCGAAGCGGTATGCCTGATTGCGAAAATCTGAGGAATTGCGGCTGGAGCAGGCGGGTTCTGCCGCCTCAGCCAATGTCTTTGTGTACGGCAGGGTCGAAACGGGTTGCTTGGTTGCGCCCGTTTTTCTTGGAAAAATACAGCGCCAAATCAGTCTCGTGAATCAGGTCTTCCGGCTTGCGGTGCTCCGGCTGGTAGATCGAGATTCCCATGCTGATGGTAAACGGGATTGGTGTGCCATCCCAGTCCGCAGGAGCCGATTCAGCGGCGCAGCGGATACGTTCGGCCAGTGTCAGTGCGCCGACCACATCCGTTCCCGGGAGGACCAGCATGAATTCTTCGCCGCCATAGCGGCCGAATATGTCTGATTTGCGCAGTAGCTCGGTCATGCGTTTGCCGACCGTGCGCAATACTGCGTCACCGCCCAAGTGGCCGAAGTTGTCGTTGATCTTCTTGAAATGATCCAGATCGAACATGATCAACGCGAACGATTCGTTGTAGCGATGGGCGCGCTCGAACTCTGCTGTCAGACGTTCCTGCAGGTGGCGGCGGTTGAAAATACCGGTCAGCCCGTCGCGATTGTTGCTTTCTTCCAGTGCTGCCAGCGCCTCGTTCAGCTGGCGCTGGTAAATTGCGGTGTCGGTGACGTCAAACAGCGAAACACAAACTGCCTCGATATTGCCGTCGGCACCTACCACCGGCATGATGGTGGTGTTCTGTTGCATGAAATCGATGCCACCGGTAATCGGCCGGCTATGGGCAAACTGGAACAGGTAGGCACGCTGCTCCCATGACGTGAAAGCGAAATTGCGCAAAACGAACACGCTGTTGATCTTCTTTTCCAGCCATTTGCGCGGTAGCTCCGGAAAGCAGTCGTAGACATTCTGCCCCAGCACTTCTTCGGCCTTCTTGCCGCTGTGCTTTTCCATGAACTGGTTCCACATCAGCAGGCGGTGTTCGCGGTCAAGCACGAACAGGCCAATGTCTACCCGGTCAACGATGAATGGCGCCCACTGGGCCGGAACCTGGCTCATCTAGAAAGATTCCATGAACTTGTCGATGGCTTCACCCATGGATTGGATCGATTCTTCCGGCATCAGGAAAGTCAGGTGCGAAGTGAAGTTACGCTCTTCCAGTGTGAAATTGACTTCCACCAGCAAGGCGTAATTCCAGGTCATCTTCTTTGGATCAATCAGCCTGTCCACTGGAATGCGTTCGGCCATGATGGACGGTGCGGAATAGGTGAGCGTGGCTTCCAGCAGATCGGCAATACCTCCGAGGCATGCCCCCACCAGTACATTGCTGACATCCAGTATCAGCTCGCGTTCGGCGCTGGCTTCAAGTTGTTCCTCATACCCCATCAGGTCGGCCAGATCCATGCAGCCTTCCTGGTCGTAAATAACCAGTGCCTCGCCGCGCATGGTGCCGTGAAACGACTGGCGTGCCGCGGTAATTTCCTTGTCCGGGCCAACCATGTCGGATATTGCCGCACCGATGGCAACAACATCGAGCACACGAATGCGTGGCACGGACAAGTTGACGAATACGCCGAGAATATTGGCCAGTGAGGAACCGGCCTGTCCCATTGCGATATTGGTTACTTCCTGCAGTGCGTCGGTTTGATCTTGGGAGAGCAGGGCAGGCGCGCTCATAGTACGATTCCGTATTGTTTCAGGATTGCCTGGATTTCTTGCGGATTGACTGGTTTCTTGCAGAACGCCACCGCGCCGAGCTTGCGTACCCGCTCTTGTGCGATCGGCTGAATGTCGGCGGAAACCACTATTACGAAGGTATTCAGACCTTCTTTCTGTAACTGTTCAAGTACCCCGTAGCCATCCAGTTCGGGCATGGTGAGATCCAGGAACATTATCTCTGCCTTGCCGGCGCGGTATCCTTCCAGCGCTTCCAAGCCATTGGCAGCCTGTGTAATTTCTATGTCCCACTCTGTTGGTAGCGACTTTATAAGCATTTTCCGCGCCATCGCGGAATCATCGCAGACTAGAACTGGTGTTGGCATGACTCTAGGTTTTCCAGAATGACGGCTAAAAAACTCTGTTATATTTCTTTACGCGTGCCAAGATGCTTGGCGCTGCGCCACTTCACTATAGCAACAATTTTGCCGGAACAAGCAAATTAGCGTGCTCCCAGCAACAAACACAGACGGTACATCCCCAACAGGCCAAATCCGGCAATTGTTGCACCGGCAAACAATTTCCACCATCGATTTTGCAATATTCCGGATATGTGCCGCGCAGCCATTCCCAGCAACATCAGATTGGGTAGTGTTCCGGCTCCGAATGCCAGCATCAGCAATGCACCCTGTAGCGGCCGGGCGCTGGAGAGGGCGCTCAGAGTGGCAGTGTAGACCAATCCGCACGGTAACCAACCCCACAGCCCACCAATTGCCAGCGCTTGCCACGCGTGCCGGATCGGCAGCAGCTTGCGCGTCAGCGGTTTCAGCCGCCGCCACACCGGTCTGCCAATTTTTTCCAGCTGGGTGATGGCGCTGGAGAGCCCTGCGACATACAGACCAAGGCCGATGAGGATTAGGCTGGAAATGCCGTACAGAGCCAGCTGCAGCGTTTGGGCTTGTGCCAGCATTTGTGTCGAATTGCCGATTGTACCGGCGATTGCGCCAACCAGCATATAGCTGCCGATGCGGCCAAGATTGAACAACAGTTGCTGGCCGAGTGACGCAGCGCCACGCCCCGGCATCGACAATGCGCCGACCACGCCACCGCACATGGCGGCACAATGGCCGCCACCCAGCAGCCCGGCGAGAAATAGCGACAGGAAACTGTACTCGAACACCGTCCACGCTCTTCGTCAACAGAACCTAGGTTCTGTTGACGTTTGTTTCACGACTGCGTTTGATGCAATTCAGTTACAAAACAAGGAGTAAAACGCGCCGTGCAGTGATCTGCACCAGCGGTTTACGACGCAGTGTTGTAACTGAAGTGCATCAAACCCTTCGGGCTGGCGAGTAAAAAGGCCATCCACGGCGTTACGCTCCTTGAAAATAATCCATTATTATCAGCGTCGCATGCCTTGTGGCTGGCCTTTTTACTCACCAGCGCAGCGGCGAAACAAATGTCAACAGAACCTAGGCAAAAGTCGGAGTTTAAATGACTTTCGAGTAACGTTGACGCTCGCGTTCGGCGCGCAGGTATTTATCGAATACCATGCAGATGGTACGGATCAGCAGTCTGCCCTTAGAGGTGACGCTCAGCCACTGGTCGTCCAGGGTCAGCATGCCTTCCTGTTCGTATTCGCGCAGCAGGCGGATTTCTTCCTGGAAGCATGTCTTGAAGTCGATCAGGTAGGAGATTTCCAGCGACTCGATCGAAATTTCGAACTGGCACATCAAGGCCTGTATGATTGTGCGGCGCAGCAAATCGTCGGCTGTCAATTCCAGTCCGCGCATGATCGGCAGCGTGTGCCGGTCGATGCGATCATAATAGTCGTCCAGTGTCTTGACGTTCTGGCTGTAGGTCGGCCCGACCTTGCCGATGGCAGAAATGCCCAGCGCGATCAGATCGCAATCGGCATGGGTCGAATACCCCTGGAAGTTGCGATGCAGGCGCCCCTGACGCTGTGCCACCGCCAGTTCGTCATTCGGTTTGGCGAAATGGTCCATGCCGATATAGATGTAGCCGACATCGGTCAGCTTCTTGATCGCCAGCTTCATGATGTCGAGGCGGGTCTGGGCATCCGGCAGGTCGGCCTCGTTGATGCGCCGCTGCGGTTTGAAC
>CALMFQ010000407.1 GCA_937863215.1 uncultured Pseudomonadota bacterium | reverse complement strand
CGCTTTGCCGATCCGGTGTGGACCGAAAGCCCCAGCTGGGACATCGTCAAGCAGTGGTATCTGCTCTACACCCACTGGCTGCAGGATCATCTGTACGCAACCCCCGGCCTGTCGGAGGCCGAGCGGCGGCGCGGTGCGTTCTGGATGCGTACGGTGCTGAATGCGCTGGCGCCGACCAATTTCCTGCTCACCAACCCGGTCGCGTTGCAGAAGCTGGCCGCCACGCGTGGCGAAAGCCTGCGGCGTGGCATGGAGCTGTTGCTGCAGGATTTGCGCGACGGCGATATTTCGATGACTGACAAGCGCCCATTCAAGGTGGGCGAGAACCTCGGCACCACGCCGGGGCAGGTGGTATTCCGCAACCGGCTGCTGGAGGTGATCCAGTACACGCCGACCACCGACAAGGTACAGGCGGTGCCGGTCGTGATCGTTGCGCCGTGGATCAACAAGTATTACATCCTCGATCTGACCGCCAAGAAAAGCCTGGTCAAATGGCTCACCGATCAGGGTTTCAGCGTGTTCATCACCAGCTGGAAAAACCCGGATGCGCAAATGAGCGCTGTCACCTTCGACGACTACGTCGTCGATGGCATCGACCAGATCGTCAAGGTTGCCGGCTCGGTCTGTAAATCGAAACAGGTGAATCTGGTCGGCTATTGCCTCGGCGGCACCGGGGTTGCGATCTACATGGCGTGGCTGGCGAAAAAGTTCGCCAGGCTGGCAGACATGCCGGTGGCGAGCTGGACGCTGCTGACCACGCTGACCGACTTCGACAAGGCCGGCGATATCGAAGTCTTCATCGACGAGGGCGGGCTGCAGGCGATGGGGCAGATGATGGACCGCAAGGGCTATCTCGATGGCAAGGAAATGGCCAGCTCGTTCCGCATGCTGCGTTCCAACAGCCTGATCTGGCACTACTGGGTGCACAACTACCTGTATGGCGAAACGCCGCCGGCGTTCGACGTGCTGTTCTGGAACATGGATACCACGCGCATGCCGGCGGCGATGCACAAGTATTATCTGCGCGAATTCTATCTCAACAACCGGCTGATCGAGCCGGACGCACTGACCATCGGCGGTGAGAAAATCGATCTGAGCCAGATCAGGGTGCCGCTGTATGCGGTCGGCTGCGAGGAGGACCACATCGCGCCATGGAAACAGACATTCCGCATCTGCAACCTGGTACAGGGGCCGACCCGCTACACGCTATCCACCTCCGGGCATATCCTCGGCATCGTCAATCCGCCGGTCAATCCGCCCAAGCGCAGTTTCTGGAGCGGCGAGCCGCAGCGCAAGTGGGGGGCGGATGACTGGAAAGCGGCGCTGGAAAAACAGCCCGGCAGCTGGTGGGACAATTGGCGCGAATGGCTGTTGCCGCATTCCGGTGCACAGGTGGCGCCGCCGGCCGCCAGCCGCAGCTACCGCAAACTGGCCGCTGCGCCGGGGAATTACGTACTGGAGAAATAAGCCGCGATGTTTGCCTGGTTCAAAGCGTGGCGGCGCCAATTCGGCGCCGCCGTTGTATCCGATGGCGCCGGCGTTACTGCGCGCAAGCCGCATCACGGCGCCGACGGTTTTCGCAACAATTATCCGCACAGCCAGCCCGGCGGGCGCGATTTCTTCCGCTGGCGCTGGGATGCCTGGCGCAACCAGCATCCACGCCGGCCGGAGCACGGCTACAAACTGCCGCGCGCCCAGCCGCGGCTGGAATTCCTGCAGCAGAACCGCGAGCGCACCACGGTTACCTGGGTCGGCCATTCGACCATTCTGCTGCAACTGGGCGGGTTGAACATCCTTACCGATCCGGTGCTCGGTGCGCGCGCTTCACCGTTGCTGTTCGCCGGGCCGAAGCGTTTTTCCGCACCGGGGCTGACACTGGAGCAGTTGCCGCATATCGACCTGGTGCTGGTGTCGCACAATCACTACGACCATCTCGACGAATTCAGTGTGCGCCGGCTGCAGCGCCAGCCGGGCGGGGCGCCGCGCTTCGTTGTGCCGCTCGGCCTGCGCAACTGGTTCGTGCGCCGCGGCATGCATGACACGGTCGAACTGGATTGGTGGGATGCGCATGCCTTCAATGGGCTGGCTGTACATTTCGTACCGGCGCAGCACTGGAGCAGCCGCACGCTGGCCGACCGCAACCAGAGCCTGTGGGGTGGTTTTGTCGTCGATGGCGTCGATTTCCGTTTTTATTTTGCCGGCGACAGCGGCTATTCGAAGGATTTTCACGATATCGGCCAGCGCTTTCCCGGCATCGATCTGGCGGCATTGCCGATCGGCGCCTACCAGCCGCGCTGGTTCATGCGCAGCCAGCATGTCGATCCGGCCGAGGCGGTGCAGGCCCTGCTCGATCTCGGCGCGGAACAGGCGTTCGCGATTCACTGGGGCTGCTTCGAGCTGACCGACGAGCCGCTCGACCAGCCGCCGCGCGATCTGGCGCTGGCGTTGAACGAGGCCGAGGTCGAGGCTGAGCGCTTTTTCGTCATGCGTATCGGCGAAACCCGCTGTTATTGATGCCATGCCGCAACGCCGCTCTGGGAGCGGTCTGCAGGACAGTGGATAAAGAAACGGCCCGCATTTGCGAGCCGTTGCGTGGTGGCGATCAGTGTGCCGCCAGCCAGTCGGTGAGCCAGCCGACCCGGTTCGGGTCGGTTCCGATCAGGCGTGTGGTCTTGCTCGCCTCGCTGCTGATCAGCAGGTGCATCTGCGTCGCATCGGCGGAATAACCGTGCCCGATCACGCTGCCGTCGTAGTCGGCCGAAACCAGATTGTAGCGGCCGACTTCAGCCGGCACCTTGCCGAGCGCACTGCCCGGCTGCGCCGTTGCCGCCGCTGCACTGTACAGCTCGCCGCCGCTCCACAGCCCCTGGGCATCGATAGTGACGTGCCGTGCCAGAATCAGGCGCGACGCCAGCGGTGTGGCAAACGCCGAGGTAAAGCTGTTGGCGGTGGTGTAGCCGACCCAGCGCGCATCCTTGTGGCTGACTTCGCCGCTGCCATCGACCTTGATCGAGCCGGCGCTGTAGCTGTGCACCGGGAAGCTGTCGCCGAGATTGTAGAACACCCGTCCCTGTGCCACCGCGAATGGCGCCAGATTGGCGCCGCTTTTCAGCAACCGGTCGCTGGCCGCGGGGTTGCGTGCGGTAACGTCGATTGCGCGGATTTCGGTGGCGTTGACCAGTTCGCTGGTGTAAATCAGCTGCCCGCCGGCAAAGCCGATTGCCGTTCCGACTCCGCTGGCAATGGTGGTTGCCGGGCTGCTGCCGCTTTCGCTGAAGCGGATGAAGCTGAGCATATCGTTCTCGTTCGCCAGGTAGTAGTGCTGCCCGGCCTGTGCGCCGATATATTGCAGATACGCCTGGCCGCCGCGCCGGGCGCGCACATTGCTGATTTCCGGCGACAGCTTGCCGCTTTCGTTGTCGATCACGTACAGCGTTTCGAAGTAACCCGGGGTGTTGCCGCCGGTAATGCGCAACACCGAATGCTTGCCGTCGGTGGCTTCCGAATCGATGCTCAGTTCGTCCATACCGTTGCGCCGCAGCAGCGTGGTGGCGTTGCCCATCCTGGCGTCGTAGCGCACCAGCTTGTCGTCGTCGAGCGCCAGATACCATTTGACCCGGTCGTTGCTACCGATGATGCCGGCGGCGAAGAAGGTGGTTTCGGAAATGGTTTCCGGTGCCTCGTTCGCCTGCATGCCGAAGCGGATACGCTTGTAGACGTCGTCGCGGTTGTCGCAACGCCCGTCCTTACCCGGCAGGTGATACTTGAGCTCGAACTGCTCCAGCGACGCGCGCAGCAGATGCGGCGTGGCTACTTCGCACAGCCGGTCGGCCTGCGCCTCGGCCGATACCTGTTGCGGTGCCGGCAGCTTGCTGCCGTGGCTGGTCAGACGGAAGAAATGCTTGCCGTTGACGTAGAGCAGGGCGCCGGTCTGGATGTTGTTGGCGCCGTGACTGCCGAAATTGGCGGTACTGAACAGCCAGTGCTCGTCCTGAAAGCTGTCCAGATAGCGCGAGCCGGCATTGTCGCTGGCCGCCAGCGTATCGACTGCCTGCGGCGCCTGTTGCGCGGCATTGCGATTGACTGCGTAAAGTGTCTGGCCACTCAGGTAGAAATCGTAGCTCACCGCGCCATCCGGGCGTACCGTGCTGCCGGCGGAGTGGCCGGTGCCCTGGTCGCAGCCCGTCAGGAGCGTGCCCAACAGCAGCACGGCGGCTATCGGCTTGAGTGTCATGCTGGTTCTCCGAAACTGTAGTAGTAACCGTGTCGAATGATGTGGCGCGGATTATTCATGTAAATGGTATTTGTCGCAATGCAAAAAACGCTGCGAATGTCATAAATAGTGCCATTTAATCAATGCTGCACCGCAGTGCTATCCACTTTAGCACACCGGCCGGACGCTGCGCTGCGCCTGTTGCCGGATGGTCGGCAGCATGGTCGCCGGTGCAGCGGGGTGCCGGCTTGGCGTTTGCTGCGCAATCCCCTACAACACCAGATGAATACATGGCGATTGACTACTTACTAACTGGTAAGTATATTGGCCGTACAAGCTGGCGCTGCCGCCATTCATCGCGCTGGATTTCATCGAAAAAGTCTTGGAGGACATATGTCGCAATACCCGCACCTGCTGGCCCCGCTGGATCTCGGCTTTACCACCCTGCGCAACCGCGTGTTGATGGGCTCCATGCACACCGGCCTGGAAGAAGCGCCGAACGGTTATCACCGCATGGCCGAGTTCTATGCCGAGCGTGCGCGTGGCGGTGTCGGCCTGATCGTGACCGGCGGTATTGCGCCGAATGCGCAAGGTTTGGCAATGGCGGGGGGCTCCAAGCTCAGCACGCCGGAAGAAGCCGCGCACCATAAAGTGATCACCGACGCAGTGCACCGCGAAGGCGGCAAGATTGCGCTGCAGATTCTGCACACCGGTCGTTACGCGTTTTCGATGGATCTGGTGGCGCCGTCGCCGCTGCAGGCGCCGATCAATCCGTTCCAGCCGAAAGAATTGAGCGATGCAGACATCGAGCAGACCATCAACGATTACGCCAACTGCGCCGCGCTGGCACAAAGCGCCGGTTACGACGGTGTCGAGATCATGGGTTCGGAAGGCTACCTGATCAACCAGTTCATCGCCGCCAAGACCAATAAACGTACCGACCGCTGGGGCGGCAGCTACGAAAACCGCATCCAGTTCCCGATCGAAATCGTGCGCCGCACCCGCGAAAAAGTCGGCCCGAACTTCATCATCATTTACCGCCTGTCGATGCTGGATCTGGTCGATAACGGCTCCAACTACGAAGAAATCGTGCAGCTGGCGAAGGAAATCGAAAAGGCCGGCGCCACCATCATCAACACCGGTATCGGCTGGCACGAAGCACGCATCCCGACCATTGCCACTTCGGTGCCGCGTGCCGCGTTTACCTGGGTGACCCGCAAGCTGAAAGGTGTGGTCAACATTCCGCTGATCACCACCAACCGCATCAACACCCCGGAAGTGGCCGAGCAGGTGCTGGCCAGCGGCGATGCCGACATGGTGTCGATGGCGCGTCCGTTCCTGGCCGATGCGTTCTTCGTCAACAAGGCTGCCGCCGGCAAGGCCGACGAAATCAACACCTGCATCGGTTGTAACCAGGCCTGCCTGGACCACATCTTCCAGATGAAGATGACTTCCTGCCTGGTCAACCCGCGTGCCTGCCACGAAACCGAACTCAACTACCTCAAGACCGACGCGCCGAAGAAGCTGGCGGTGGTTGGCGCCGGCCCGGCCGGCATGTCGTTTGCCACCGTGGCTGCCGGTCGCGGTCACGACGTTACCCTGTTCGATGCCAGCAGCGAAATCGGCGGCCAGTTCAACGTCGCCAAGCAAGTGCCGGGCAAGGAAGAGTTCTACGAAACCATCCGTTATTTCGGCAAACAGATCGAGCTGAATGGCGTCAAGCTGCAGCTGAACAAACGTGTGGCCGTGCAAGACCTGATCGACGGCGGCTTTGACGAAGTGATCCTCGCCACCGGCATTGCCCCGCGCAAACTCGAGCTGCAGGGTATCGACCACCCGAAAGTCCTCAACTATCTCGACGTACTGCGCGACAAGAAGCCGGTCGGCAAGACTGTGGCAGTGATCGGCGCCGGCGGTATCGGCTTCGATACCTCGGAATACCTGACCCATCAAGGCACCAGCCCCAGCCTCGACGTCAACCTGTTCCTCAAGGAATGGGGTATCGACGGCAGCCTGCAGAACCGTGGTGGTCTGGCTGCGGAAGGCCCGCACAACCCGGAAACCCCGCGCAAGGTATTCCTGCTGCAGCGCAAAACCAGCAAGGTCGGCGACGGCCTGGGCAAAACCACCGGCTGGATTCACCGCACCAGCCTGAAAAACCGCAATGTCGAGATGATCTCCGGCGCCAGCTACGAGAAAATCGACGATGCAGGCCTGCACCTGACCATCGGCGGCAAACCGCAGGTATTGCCGGTGGATAACGTCATCATCTGCGCCGGCCAGGAGCCGCTGCGCGAACTGCAGGCCGGCCTGGAAGCCGCCGGCAAGAAAGTGCACCTGATCGGTGGCGCCGACGTCGCCGCCGAACTGGATGCCAAACGCGCCATCAACCAGGGCTCGCGTCTGGCTGCGGCAATCTGATATTCCTGGTCGGTTGTATTTGATCTGAACCAAGGGGGCCGGATGGCCCTCTTGGTTTTTCTGTGCCGCGTGCAACCGGTTTCCGCCTGGTGAGTATTCCGCTCACACCAGACTCACCGCCTTGATCTGCAGCCACACTGTCTGGCCGGCTCTGATCCCGAGTGTTTCGAACGAGCGCAGTGTGATGCGTGCCATTACCGGTGTGGTGCCGACGCGGCAGCGGATCAGTACGTGGCCGCTGTCGGCCTGTGGTGCGAACGATTCGATCTGTGCCGGCAGGCGGTTGAGTATGCTGGAATCGTCGTGTTGGCTCAGGGTGATGCTGACGTCGCGCGCGTGAATGCGCACCCGGGTCGGGTTGCCGACGTTCAGCTTGCCGGCCGGCAGCCACAGCTGGCCATTGGCAAATGCCAGCCGTGCCAGCCGGTAGCGGGCATCGATCTGCTCGACCTGCGCTGTCAGCACTACGCTCGATTCGTCGGCAAACGCCTGTGGCAGGTCGAGGCGCGACAGTGTGTCGGTCGGGGTGCCGGCGGCGATTACCTGGCCGCGGTCGAGCAGCACCATGTAGTCGGCCAGGCGCACGACTTCTTCGATGGCGTGGCTGACGTAAATCACCGGGATATCGAGTTCGCGCTGCAGGCGTTCCAGGTATGGCAGGATTTCCTGTTTGCGCTGGTAGTCCAGTGCCGACAGCGGTTCGTCCAGCAGCAGTAGCCGCGGCGAGGTGAGCAGGCCGCGGGCGATGGCGACGCGCTGGCGTTCGCCGCCGGACAGTTTGTGCGGCGCGCGCTCCAGCAGGTGGCCGATGCCGAGCAGGTCGAGAGCCTGTTGCCAGCCCACCGGGCGGGCGCTCGCCGGGCTGCGCCGCAGGCCGTATTCCAGATTGCGCCGCACGTCCAGGTGCGGAAACAGGCTGGCTTCCTGAAACACCATGCCCAACTCGCGCCGATGGGGGGGCAGAAACAATTGGCGCGCATCGTCTTGCCAGCAGTGCCCGTCCAGATGCAGGCTGCCGCGTGCGTGCGGCTCCAGCCCGGCAATGCAGCGCAACAGCGAGGTCTTGCCCGAGCCGGACGGCCCGAATAATGCCGTGACACCGCTTGCCGGCAACTGCAGCGCCGTATCGAGACAGAAGGCCGGGTGCTGCAGCCGCAGGCGGATATCGATACTCATGTCCTGTTCCGGTTCAGCAGATGCAGCGCCAGCAGCACGGTAAAGCTGAACGCCAGCATGCTGCCGGCCAGCCAGTGCGCCTGCTGGTATTCCAGCGCTTCGACATGATCGAAAATCTGCACCGAGACGACGCGGGTGCGGCCGGGGATATTGCCGCCGATCATCAGCACCACGCCGAATTCGCCTACCGTGTGGGCAAAACTCATCACCGCTGCGGTAATCAGCCCTGGCTGCGCCAGTGGCAACACAACCGAGAAGAAGGTGTCGAGCGGCGAGGCGCGCAGTGTGGCGGCAACTTCCAGCGGGCGCGGGCCGATTGCCTTGAATGCCTGCTGCAGCGGCTGCACAGCAAATGGCAGCGAATACAGCACCGATGCGAGCAGCAGGCCGCTGAAGCTGAACGGCAGCAGACCCCAGCCGAGCGCTTTGGTCAACTGCCCGAGCGGCCCGTGCGCGCCGAGCAACACTAGCAGATAGAAGCCGATCACGGTGGGTGGCAATACCAGCGGCAGCGTTGCCAGCACGCCGACCACGCTGGCGGCAATGCTGCGGCTGCGCGCCAGCCACCACGCCAGCGGCGTGCCGAGCAGCAACAGGATGGCGGTGGTTGCGCCTGCCAGCTGCAGCGTCAGCCGTATCGCTGCCCAGTCGTCTGCGGAGAACAGCATCGCCTGCCGCTTACAGCGAATAGCCGGAGGCGCCGATGACGGCTTTGGCTGGGTCGGATTTGAGGAATTTCAGCAAGGCATCGGCTGCCGGCTTGCCTTTGCCCTTGTTCAGCAGCACAGCGTCCTGGCGGATCGGCGCATACAGGGTGGGCGGCACAATCCAGACCGAGCCGTTTTTCAGCTTGCCGTTGTCGAACACCTGCGACATCGCGACAAAACCCAGCTCGGCGTTGCCGGTGGCAATGAATTGATGGGTTTGCGCAATGTTTTCGCCCATGACGAATTTCGGCGCCAGCGTATCTGCCAGCCCCAGCGCTTTCAGCGCCTCGGTTGCCGCCAGACCGTAGGGGGCGAGTTTCGGGTTGGCCAGCGCCAGGTGGGCAAACTGGCCTTTTTTCAGTATCTCGCCCTTGTCGTCGATATAGCCGGCCTTGTCGCTCCACAACACCAGCTTGCCGATTGCATAGGTGAAACGGCTGCCGGCAACGGCGGCGCCTTCCTTCTCCAGCCTGGCCGGCGTTTCGTCGTCGGCCGCCAGCAATACCTCGAACGGCGCACCGCTCTTGATCTGGGCGTAGAACTTGCCGGTGGCACCGGTGGCGATCATGGCCTTGTGGCCGGTATGCTGTTCGAACAGCGCGGCAATTTTCTGCATCGGGCCGGCGAAATTGGCCGCAACCGCAACCTGAACCTCGTCGGCACAGGCAAATGCAGAAACGCACAGGGCGGCGGAAAGCGTGAGGGTTCGGGCAAATTTCAACATCGATGGCTCCTGGCGGATGGCGGATAAGGAATTAATCGAACGTGGCAAGAATTACGTCGGATGCCTTGAACATGGCGCAGGCGTGGCTGCCGACGGATAGCTGCAGCCGGTCGATGCTGGCCTGCGTCACTACCGAGGTAACGGTGCGGCCACCGGGCAATTGCAGCGTGACTTCGGCATTCACCGGCCCGCTGTGGATGCTGCTTATTTCCCCCCACAGCTGGTTGGCGGCCGAGATGCGGGTTGTCGGGTCGGTCAGCAGCAACACGGCGGACGATTTGATGAAGGCGTAGATTTGCTTGCCGATTGCCAGCCCGAGGTTTTCCGCGCTGGCGCGGGTGATGATTGCGGTCAGCAGGTTCCGGTCGTCGAGCCGCAGGCTGACTTCGTAATCGACTTCGCTGGCGCGCAGCGCCCAGATGGCGCCGAAAAACTGGTTGCGGGCACTGGTTTTCATCGCCATGCGCCGCATCAGCGAGCGGAACTGTGCCATATCGTTGGCGCCGCGCTGCTCCAGCCGCTGCGTAACGCGGTCCAGCGCTTCCTGGTATTCTTTTTCCATTGCCCTATATAGCGCAATCATGTTGCGGCCATAATCGGTCAATCTGGTGCCGCCGCCCTGGCGCCCGCCAACCGAGCGTTCCACCAGCGGCGCATCGGCCATATTGTTGATCGCATCGACTGCATCCCATGCTGCCTTGTACGACAAAGGCACAGCTCTGGCCGCCTGCGAGATCGATCCATGTGTTTCGATGGCCTCCAGCAGACGGATGCGCATGTCGCCGAGCAGTACGCCGAGCGGTGTTTCCAGTGCTATTTTGCCAAGCAGTCGGGTGGGGCTGGCGCCGGGGGCGGGTGCAGTCATTCTCGTTCTGCGCTATATACAACAATATATAGTTTAGCGCGCCGCCAACCGATCGGGAAATAGTTCTTTAGCGCTATTCCGGCGCTATGGTTGAGTTATCGCACGCGCCGTCGGTAAGTTCATATTTCGTTTCGTTTATATCCAGGCTCTGCCAGCAGCGCCTTAAAACAGGAGTCGCAAGCATGAATATCAGTGCCCGCAACCAGTTCCGTGGCTCGGTCGCCAGCATCCAGACTGGCGCCGTCAATGCCGAGGTGATCGTCAATCTGCCCGGTGGCAGCCAGCTGGCCGCTATCGTTACCAATAGCAGCGTCCAGGCGCTTGGTCTGGCGGCAGGCAAAGAGGTGGTGGCGCTGGTCAAGGCTTCGTCGGTATTGCTGATGACCGAAGGCGCCGGGCTGCGGCTGTCGGCACGCAATTGCCTGGCCGGCACGGTGACACAGGTGCGCGATGGCGCAGTCAACGCCGAGGTGGCGCTCGATCTGGGCGGCGGCACCGAAGTGGTGGCAATCGTTACCCGGGATTCGGTCGCGGCGCTCGGACTTCGGCCGGGAGTGGCGGCCAGCGCGGTAATCAAGGCGTCGTCGGTGATTCTCGGCGTGCAGGCCTGATCCGGCCGCAGCAGCCTGACACGCCGGCATTCGTCCGGCGCGTTGTCTATTCGCGGCACAGATGAAACAATGTCGGCCCCTTGTTCGTTCGGCCGACAGTCATGACCGTGCTTGCCAATACCATTCACAACCTGATCATCCATCGCCTGCACAAAGAGCCGAACGGCCCGGCGCGGATCAGTCTGCACGATGCCGAAATTCCCGCCAATGGCGCGGCACAGCGGCTGATCGACCAGTTGTGCCAGCTGTACAACCAGCGCATCGGCAAGGGATTCGGCCAGTTCGAGGATGACGAGGCGCAGTTCCCGCTGCCACGCCTGCTGCGCCGGCACCTGATCGAGCAGAGTCTGGATTTCGTTGCGCTGAGCCAGCAGATGATGGCCGAGCTGCAGCAGCGCGCAGAGCAGGAGCCGTTGTCCAGCGGCGGTTACGTGCTGTTTGCCCGGGTCAGCAATGCAACCATGAATTTCCTGTTCGCCGCAGTAATCGGCGAGGTGATCGGCACTGCGGTCAACGAACGGATGCAGGTCGATGACTGCATTCACCTCGACATGAACAACCTGCGCGTTGCCGGGCGCATCGATCTGCAGTGCTGGCAGGCCGGCGGCGAAAAGTACATCAGTTTTCTGCGTGGCCGCGGCGATGTCGCGGCGTATTTCAAGCTGTTTCTCGGCTGCAACGACGTGGTCACGCCGCTGAAGGAAACGCGCAAGCTGGTGCAGGGGCTGGAGCAATTCGCCCAGACGCAGCAGATGCAGCCGGAGCAGCGCGACCAGCTGTTCGAACGTGCCCACAGCTATCTCGATACGCTGGGCGATGAAAGCAGCGCCGTCGATCTGGCCAGTGTCGCCGCACAAGTGTGGCCGGACGCGCCGCAGACGCTGCAGGCGGCGCTGCAGGACGAGGCGCCCGAACTCAGCGGCGGCTTAGGTCCGGAGCGCCGCGCAATCAAGCCGCTGATGCGTTTCAAGGCCAGCGCCGCACAATGGAAACTGGAATTCGACCGCGCCAGCCTGCGCTCCGGCGCTGTGATCTACAACAAGGACAACGACACGCTGGTGCTGTTCGATATTCCCGATGAGCTGCGCCGCGCACTGCAGGCGGAATGACGGCGCGGGCGGGCGCCAAATATTCACCGCCCATGACAGGCGAATCGGGTAAACTTCGCTGCTGCGTTGCAACACGCATATCCGATCCGAGCGGCGGCCGCGCCTGCGGCTGCCCTGCGCCATGATGATCGCCCGGCAGGCGCAACGGCGATCCGTGCATCGTCCGCTCCGGGCAAGTCCGTATCCAGGAGTATTGCATGAGCAATCCGAACCAGATTCCCGGCCTGCTGCGCCGGATTCCGCTGGCTATTGCCACTTTTTTCAGCATCATCGCCAATGGCGAATTCGCCGCCCGTATCCAGGGCCTGAATGCCGCTCCAGTCGCGCCGCAGCCACAAGCGCAACCCGAGCCGAAGCCGGTAGCGCAGCCGGCGCCGGTGTTCCGCGAACCGACGCCGGACGCGGCATTGCAGTTGCTGGCGCTGTTGCAGCGCGATGCGCGGCTGATCGATTTCACCCAGGAAAACCTCAGCGGCTACAGCGATGCCGATATCGGCGCGGCGTCGCGGCTGGTGCACGAAGGCTGCGCCAAGGTGCTGCGCGAGCATTTCAGCATCGAGCCGGTGCGCAACGAGGCCGAAGGCAGCCGCGTCGTGCTGGAGGCCGGTTTTGACGCGGCGTCGGTGCGCCTGACCGGCAATGTGGTCGGCCAGCCACCGTTCCGCGGCACGCTCAGCCATCGTGGCTGGCACGTGACCGCCACCCGCCTGCCGAAACTGGCCGAAGGCCACAACGCCAGCGTGCTGGCGCCGGCGGAGGTGGAGATATGAGCGATCCGCGTTATGCCATCGGTGTCGATCTCGGCACTACCCATTGCGCCTTGTCGTATGTCGATATTGGCGGCAGCGACGGTGAAAACACCGTTCACGGCGTGGTGGCGATTGCGCAGCTGACCGCGCCGGGCACAGTGGAAGAATCCGGCCTGCTGCCGTCGTTCCTCTATCTGCCGCACAGCGACGAGCTGGCCGAGGGCGATCTGGAGCTGCCGTGGATCGGTGGTCAGGATTTCGTCGTCGGCGAAATGGCGCGCAGCCGTGGCGCCACCACGCCGATCCGGCTGGTATCCAGCGCCAAGAGCTGGCTGTGCCACCCCGGTGTCGATCGCCGCGCGGCGATTCTGCCCAACGATGCGCCGGAGGAAATCGGCCGCGTGTCGCCGCTGACCGCATCGATCCGCTATCTGGAACACCTGCGCGCCGCGTGGGATCAAAATTACCCGGATGCCCCGTTCAGCGAGCAGGACATCACCGTCACCATTCCGGCATCGTTCGACCCGGCCGCGCGCGAACTGACCGCCGAAGCCGCCCGCAGCGCCGGCTATCAATCGCTGACGCTGCTGGAAGAGCCGCAGGCGGCGCTGTACAACTGGATTCAGAACAGCGACGGCCGCTGGCGCAAGCAGGTGCGGCCGGGCGACATCATCCTGGTGGTCGATGTCGGCGGCGGCACCAGCGACTTTTCGCTGATCGCAGTGGTCGAGCGTGACGGCAATCTGGAATTGCACCGCGTCGCGGTCGGTGAGCACATCCTGCTCGGCGGCGACAATATGGACCTGACGCTGGCGCACGTAGTGGCGCGCAAGCTGGCTGCCAACGACACCAAGCTCGACGCTTGGCAGATGCGCGCGCTGACCTACGCCTGCCGTAGCGCCAAGGAGACGCTGTTGAGCGATCCGGATGCCGCAGCGGCGCCAATCGTAGTGCCGAGCCGCGGCTCGAAGCTGATCGGTGGTTCGATCCGCACCGAGCTGACGCGCGACGAAGTGGCGAGTGTGATCCTCGAAGGCTTCTTCCCGCAGGTTGCAGCCAGCGACCGTCCGGTGACGCGCCAACGCGCCGGCCTGACCCAGTTCGGCCTGCCATATGCGCAGGATGCAGCGATCACCCGCCATCTGGCGGCATTCCTCGGTCGTCAGGTTGGTGCGCTGGCCGAGCTGGAAGGTTTTGCCGGCCAACTGAATGACGATGCTACTTTCCTGCACCCGACCGCAGTGCTGTTCAACGGCGGCGTGTTCAAGGCCGATATCCTGGCGCAGCGCATCGTCGGCACGCTGAACAGCTGGCTGGAAGCCGAAGGCAGCGAGCCGGCACGGGTGTTGACCGGAGTCGATCTCGATCTGGCGGTGGCGCGCGGCGCGGCGTATTACGGCTATGTGCGCCGTGGCCGCGGCGTGCGCATCCGTGGCGGCACGGCGCGGGCGTTCTACGTCGCGGTCGAATCGGCATTGCCGGCCATTCCGGGTCTGGAGCCGCCAATCGAGGCGCTGTGCGTGGCGCCGTTCGGCATGGAAGAGGGCACCGAAGCGGCATTGGCCGAGCAGGAATTCGGTCTGCGCGTCGGCGAGCCGGTGCAGTTCCGCTTCTTCGGCTCGTCGGTACGGCGGCAGGACCAGATCGGTACTTTCCTCGATTTCTGGACCGACGAAGAGCTGCAGGAGCTCAACGCCATCGAACTGCTGCTGCCGGCAACCGGCCGCCTGCCGGGCGAAGTGGTGCAGGTACGGCTGCACGCCCGCATCACCGAAGCCGGCACGCTGGAACTGGAAGCGCTGCCGCGCGACGGCGACGAGCGCTGGAAAATCGAATTCGATGTGCGTAGCGCAGCGTAAAGCACAGCAGGAGTTGTAGGTCGGATTTCAATCCGACGCTGTCGCTTGCATTCGGCACCGCGTCGGACTGAAGTCCGACCTGCAATGGTCTGTCGCAAATCGCCCCGCTGCGCGAGCAGACGGGGCTTTTTGTTGATTTGCTCACTTGAGCCGGCCACGTGCTTTTACTCCCTCCCCCTTGATGGGGGAGGGGTGGGGAGAGGGTGAACGCATTTGCACCTTCTCACCCTGCGGGATAAGCAGCGATTTACCGGCCGGGCAGGTCGATTTGCTGGTTGATTTATCAGCGGATCAGGGCCAAGGGTAACGCTGTCACCCTCTCCGCCGCCCGTCCC
>CALMFQ010000406.1 GCA_937863215.1 uncultured Pseudomonadota bacterium | reverse complement strand
TTGCAACGGGCGGGATTTCGCACCGAAAAACGCCGTTACCGGCCGCATGTGACCTTGCTGCGCAAGGCAGGCAAGGATTGGCGCAGCACGCAGGCGGCGCCGCTGCGCTGGGAAGTCGATGCCTTCGTTCTGGTTGCGTCGACACTCGATCAGCACGGGTCGGTGTACCGGATATTGGGGCGTTGGCCGTTGCAATGACGGCATGCTTCTCAGCGAAGCGCCTTCTCTTTTGGGTCGTAGGCCGGACTTCAGTCCGATGCGGTGCTCGATACTGGCAACTGCGTCGGACTGAAGTCCGAGCTACGACAATCGGCAATATTTTGGGGCCGAGATGGATGCTGTTGGCGGGTTACGCTACGCTAACCCGCCCTGCCCTGCGGTGTGAGCATCCCCGCTGCAAACCAATACCAGAGCGGCTTGCAGGCCGGCTTGCGAGGCAATGCCAGTGCGGTTTGCAGGGCTGCCGCTTGTACGGAATGGGCAAGGCATCCGGTTGGTTACGCGCTGCTAACCCGCCATAGCCCCGAGAGTTATTGGCCGCTAGCGACAGCAGTCGCTTTCGGCCGCCACGCGGCAAGCCTGGCGCGGATTGACGGCAGCGCCGCCTGCAGCGCTTTTTCGCCTTCCAGAATCGCCATGTGCTTCTGCTCGAATTCGGCCGAGCCCATGTGGCCGACGCTGGGGCGGATCACTACGTCGGCTTCGGCCAGTTCGTAATCGCCAAGACGCTTGCCCATGATATTGACCGTTTGCATCAGGATATCCAGCGTGCCTTCGACCTTGGTCAGCGCCGGTTTGGACGAAATGTCCACGGCGATCACCACGTCGCCGCCCATCTCGCGTGCCGCAGCAACCGGTACCGGGCTGGTCAGGCCGCCGTCGACATAATCGCGGCCGCTGATGTTGACCGGCTGGAATACGCCGGGAACGCTGCTGGATGCGCGCACCGCCATGCCGGTGTTGCCGCGGCGGAACAAGGTACGTTCGCCGGTCTGCAGATCGGTAGCCACTGCACCGAACGGTTTGTTGAGTTTTTCTATCGGGCGATTCTGCACCGATTTGTTGATGAAGTTCTGCAGCAGTTCGCCCTTGATGAAACCACGGCTGGAGAAGGTGAAATCGCCGACGCTGTCCTGTTCCAGCTGCATCGCCATTTTCTGCAATTCAAAGCCGTTGTAGCCGGCGGCATACAGGCTGCCGACCACGCTGCCGGCGCTGGTGCCGACGA
>CALMFQ010000405.1 GCA_937863215.1 uncultured Pseudomonadota bacterium | reverse complement strand
GGCCGCGCTGGTTGGACTCCATCAGCGAGGTATCCGCCCGGATCTGATCCTGTTTGCCGACACCAAAAGTGAACGCGTGGAGACGTACCGGTATCTGCCGGTCATTCAGCAATGGCTGGCAAAAGTTGGATTTCCGCCCGTCACGGTCGTGAATTACCAGGTCAGCACATTCAAGCACTATCCGCCGTATGCGGGCTTGGAAGAAAACTGTCTGACGAACGGCACACTTCCGAGCCTGGCCTTCGGCTTCAAATCCTGCAGTCTGAAGTGGAAGGTTACGCCGCAAAATAAATTCACCGACCGGTGGCAGCCAGCCATTGATTGTTGGGCGGCTGGCGGACGGGTCAGGAAGATAATCGGTTACGATAATTCGGCGAAGGATCGGAAGCGCTACAGCCATGCGGTCGGCGTGGAGGATCCCAAGTACGAATATTGGTACCCGCTGATCGAGTGGGGTATGGACCGGGAAGCCTGCAAGGAGCTGATCAGGTCTGCAGATCTGCCGGTGCCACCCAAGTCGGCATGCGTGTTTTGCCCGGCCACCCAACCGGCCGAATTGCACGAATTCCGCAAATCCTACCTCCGCCGTATCGTCATCATGGAAGCTCGGGCCAAGCCGCGCCTTGAGGGTTGTATGACCCAGAAGGAATTGGATTTGGATTACATTCGACGGCTGGAGGCTTGGTATGCCAGAGTGGAGAAGACGCATGGACTTGCGCGTTCAACTATTGAAGCCTGCGACAATGGGCGCGGAATTCCAGGCGGATTCGATACCATGAATGACTTTCGGGAGTTCCTCGAAGCTCGTCCCAAACGCCGATTTGCCGGAAAAGGGACGGCCGGATTGTGGCGATCAGCCACCAAGACCCGACCGGCCATGATGACGGATTACATCCGCTCCGAGGGCCTTCTGCCCGCCGATGAAATCCAGATGCTCCAGGAAAGAGCCCCTGCGGAAATCATCGACAACCAGCAGGCATTTGCCAACGGCGAAACCATACCAGACTGGCATGATTTTCTCGAGCAGTTCTCCCCGGAGGATGCCATCGATGAAATTGCATGCACGGGCTGCACTACCAAATAAGCCAATGAACAACACGAAAAACTCAACCGGACGCATTCCTGAATTCCCGGCTGACGAGCCAACAGCCGCCTACGACTGGGCTCGCGAATTGTATGCCGCGAATCTAGCCTTTCATCTGGACGATGATCCGGCTGACGTGCAGGTGTTCACAAATACCGGATGGGAACCGCAATTCGAACCTGACGAGGTGGCAGAGCTGCGTCGTATTGTCGCCCAACTGACCGACGATGATCGGGTGGAATATTTCGATGCTATCCTGGCTGCATACAATGAGGACATGCAGTATTTCTCCAGTATGGACAGTCCTGATAGTGACTCGAGAGAGGCCGCCATCAGGGAGGCGCTGGGTACGCCGATTACCCGCCAGCATCCTGACGATCTGACCATCGAAGAAATTGCCAGACAGGCGCTTGCGCACCCGGCTGCTCGCGAGCACATCGCGGACACGCTGGACCTGTCTGATGCCGAAATTGAGCGTCTGCAGCGCGAACTGACCAGACGCGCCGGCCCGCCCGTAGCGTAATTCCAAATCACCAAATCATGTCCAAACTAATCAATCCAGTCATCAGTCCTCATTCCACTTCCGATTCCGAATTGCTGCGCACGCAGATAACATTTTCGGAAAAGGTTTTTCCGCAAGTCATCGCCCAATTGCAGGATGACAAACCGGCGCTCAAAGCGTTGCGGACTTTGTTCCGGGAAATCGGGATCAAATCTTGCACGCTGCACGGCACGGAATTCATCGGGGGCGCTAAAAGCAAAAAACCACCGTACATCTTCCAAACGGCAGCGGGTGTTTTTTGGGGCATCGATCGGTACCGCGGCAGGCTTCTTGAAGTCGTTGATTGGAATGGCAGGCTGCTGACTGCGAATGAGGTGATGCAATGCGTCGAGGCCTACATCAGACGTACGGCTCCGACTGTAAAGGATACGCAGAAAGCGGTTACGGCGAAAAGTGAGGAGCCAAAAGCTGCGCAGGCATCGCCGGTTAATATTCTTCCGGTTCCTGTGGTTGTAGCGGCTCCTGTGGCTGTCACGGCTCCTGTCGAAATCCCCGACAGTTCTTCCCTGCATGGTATGCTGCTCGGCTTGGCGGACAAACTGCAGAGGCGGGATGCAATTCTGGCTGACATCCAGAAGGCCGACAAAACAATTGGGGAGCTG
>CALMFQ010000404.1 GCA_937863215.1 uncultured Pseudomonadota bacterium | reverse complement strand
TATTCCACGCCCCACTGGTCGAACGAATTCAGGCCCCAGATGATGCCCTGCACGAATACCTTGTGTTCGTACATCGCAATCAGGCTGCCCAAGGTGTGCGGCGTGATCTTGTCGAGCAGGATGGTGTTGGATGGCTGATTGCCGGGGAACAGCTTGTGCGGCAGCAAGGAATACAGCGCCGCGCCCGACAATCCCTGCTGCTCCAGCTCGATTTTGGCTTCGGCGCGCGATTTGCCGCGCATCAGCGCCTCAGCCTGGGCGAACATATTGGCGATCAGCGTCTCATGATGCGAGCCGATCGGGTAATGGCTCGCCAGCGGCGCAATGAAATCGACCGGAATCAGCCGCGTTCCCTGATGCAGCAACTGGAAAAACGCATGCTGGCAGTTGACGCCGGTTTCGCCCCAGATCACCGGGCCGGTATCGAAATCCAGCGTATGGCCGTCGCGCGTCACGCGCTTGCCGTTGGACTCCATGTCCAGCTGCTGCAGGTGCGCCGGCAGCCGCGCCAGGCTTTGATCGTAGGGGATCACTGCGTGCGAATGGGCGCCGAAGCAGGTGTTGTACCAGACACCGAGCAAGGCCAGGATCACCGGAATGTTCTGCAGGAACGGCTGCTCGAAAAAGTGTCGGTCCATTTCGTGCGCACCGTCGAGCAGGCGTTCGAAATTGTCCATGCCCACCAGCACCGCAATTGCCAGCCCGACCGCCGACCACAGCGAATAGCGCCCGCCGACCCAGTCCCAGAAGCCGAACATATTCGCGGGATCGATGCCGAAAGCCCGCACCGCTTCGGTATTGGTCGACACCGCGACAAAGTGCTTCGCCACCGCCGCCGGATCGTTGAAATGCTGCAACAGCCAATCCTTGGCGCTATTGGCATTGAGCAGGGTTTCCGGCGTGGTAAACGATTTCGAGGTAACGATAAACAGCGTGCGTGCCGGATCGAGTCCGCGCAGATTGCCCGCCAGATGCGCGCCATCGACATTCGACACGAAATGGCCGCTGATGCCGTTGCTGTACGGCCGCAACGCCCGCGCCACCAGCATCGGCCCGAGGTCGGAGCCGCCGATGCCGATATTGACGATATGGGTAATGGTTGCACCGGTATGGCCGCGCCATTCGCCGCTGCGCACGCGGTCGCTGAATTCGCGCATCTGCGCCAGCACGCGGTTGACTTCCGGCATCACATCGACGCCATCGACCAGCACCGGAGTATTGGAACGATTGCGCAACGCGGTATGCAGTACCGCGCGGTTTTCACTGACGTTGATCTTGTCGCCGCTGCGCATGCGCTGCATCCAGCCGGCCAGATCGACGCTTTCGGCCAGTTCGACCAGCAGGCGCATGGTTTCATCGTTGATGCGGTGTTTGGAGTAATCCAGGAACAGCCCGCCACAACTGAGCGAATAGCGTGCGAAACGTTGCGGATCGATGGCGAACAGGTCGCGCATGTGCACATCGGCCATCTGCTGCTGATGGCGCCACAAGGCAAGCCAGGACGAGGCTTGCGGCGATTTGAA
>CALMFQ010000403.1 GCA_937863215.1 uncultured Pseudomonadota bacterium | reverse complement strand
AGTTCGTCGTTGCGGGCGCCCAAGTCTTTCAGCTGGTTCTCGATCTGGTTGAGGCGTTCTGCTTCCATTTCGGCCAATTCCTGCAATAAAACCGCGAATTATAACGCAGCGCGGGAACTTTGCGGCAGCCACGTGTGTCACTGCTTGCGCTGGCGCGGATTTGCGACCACAGTTCATCATACTGATGCATTCAACGGAGAGCGTATGCAATTGCGCGAACATCGTTTGCTGTCGCCCAGCCTCGGTACGCAACGCGTATTGAAAAGCCTGCATTACGGTACGCCGGGCAGCGGCGAAAAAGTCTATCTGCAGGCCAGCCTGCATGCCGACGAATTGCCGGGAATGCTGGTGTTGCACCATTTGCGGCCGCTGCTGGCGGACGCAGAGGCGGCTGGCCGGATCAAGGGTGAAATCGTGCTGGTGCCGCTGGCCAACCCGATCGGCCTGGCGCAGACGCTGTTGCACGATCAGATGGGGCGTTTCGATTTTGCCAGCGGCGAGAATTTCAACCGCCTCTATACCGATTTTGCGCCGCTGATCCAGAACCGGCTACTGGAGCGGCTCAACGACGATCCGCAACACAACAGGCTGCAGGTGCGGCAGGCCATTGCCGAGGTACTGGAGGCGCAGAAGCCGAAAACCGAGCTGGAATCGCTGCGCCATACCTTGATGACGCTGGCGCACGATGCCGATGTGGTGCTCGATCTGCATTGCGATTTCGACGCTGTGGTGCACCTGTACACCGGCACCCCGCTGTGGCAGCAGTGCGAGCCGCTGGCGCGCTATCTGGGGGCGGAGGCGACGCTGCTGGCGTTCGAATCCGGCGGGCTGCCGTTCGACGAAACCTGCAGCCAGACCTGGTGGAAATTGCAGCTGGCGCTGGAGGACAAATTCCCGATTCCGCTCGGCTGCCTGTCGGTCACCGTGGAGTTGCGCGGCGAGCAGAGCGTCAGCCATGAGCTGGCGCAGCGCGATGCGGCGGCCATTTACGCGTTTCTACAGCATCGCGGCGTGATTTCCGGTGACGCACCGCCGTTGCCGGAGCTGCTGCGCCCGGCGACACCGCTGGCCGGCTCGGAAATGGCTTGTGCGCCGCATCCGGGCATTGTCGTGTTGCATCGCAAGCCGGGCGACTGGGTCGAGATCGGCGATCCGCTGTTCGAAGTCATCGATCCGCTCAACGAGCGCGAAAGCCTGGTGCTGAGCCGCGTCAGCGGTGTGCTGTATGCGCGCGAGCTACGGCGTTACGCGACCACCGGCCAGTGGATTACCAAGGTGGCGGGCAGCAAGCCGTATAAAACCGGGCCACTACTCGGCGCCTGAGCCGTTTGACAATAGAATGGCGGCTTTGCGGCGCGACGTGCGCGCTGCCGTTCCGGTGCCGAATGATATGAGCCAGGCAAAATCCAGTTCCAAAGACACTTCTCTTCACGCAATCCGCATCGACAAATGGCTGTGGGCGGCGCGTTTCTACAAAACCCGCACCCTGGCAACGCACTCGGTCGATCTTGGCCGGGTAACGCTGAATGGCGACCGGGTCAAGCCGGCGCGCAATATTGTCGTTGGCGATGTGCTGAAAATCCGTACCGAACACGGCGATTTCGAAATCGAAGTACGACAGCTGTCCGAATCCCGTGGTCCCGCGCCGGTTGCGGCGTTGCTGTACCAGGAAACCGAGGCGTCGATTCAGGCGCGCGAACGCGAGCAGCTCGCCCGGCAAATGGGCGGTCAGGATGGTTATCAGGGCAAGGGCCGGCCGACCAAGCGCGACCGGCGGCGCATCGGCGGGGTTGGCTTCGGCGATTGACACACCGAAGCCGTTTTAGAGCAGCTTAATGGCGGGTAGCGACGCGTGCCGGCATCGGTTTTGCCGCCAGTTCGCGTACGTGCGGGATCAGCTTGTTCACCGAATCGAGGAATGCCGCCGAGATCACTTTGCCTTCGTTGGTGTTGCTCCAGCCGGCCATGCCGGCTCCACCGAACGAGCCGAACATCAGCCCGGCGGCGCCCAGATCGGTCGCCTTGGACGAGCCTTCGGCGGTGGCCAGTTGTTCGGTGGTCTGGCTGTCGGTCAGCGTCAGCACTACCTGCGCTTCCTTGAATTTCACCTTGTCTGCCAGCCCGGCAAACTGGCCGATTACCGGAATGCGCGACAGGATGCCTTCCAGGCCGCCGCCGGCATTCTGTTCCGAGAACACCAAGGTCGGGGTCAGCACGTATTGCGCTTCCAGCACATTGCCACGCGGATTGACGGTGCTGTCTTTGCGCGTCAATCCGGATTCCTGCAATTCCAGTTCCTGCCTGGTGCCTTTCAGCCCCAGATTGCGATCCACTACGCGGAAACAGCCGCTTTGCTGCAACATCAGCCGTACCAGCGGTACCGGCGATTCCGGCAGGTTGCCGTGGCCGCTGGTATAGGTGTAGCCGTTGGGATTTTCCATTACGCCGACGGTGGCGATCGGTGCATCGCATTTTTCGATCTTGCGCGTCTCACCGCTCGAACCTTTCTGTCCGGCAGCGCCGGTAACCAGCCCACCGGCATTGCCGGTTTCGATATTGCTGTGGCCGGGCTTGCATGCGGCAAGGGCAAATACCGCCAGCAGCGGTAGAACACGTTTGAAATCAGTCATGATGAGAAGTCGCCGGGTGCATTGAGTTGGCGCATCTTAACTCATGCCAGGTGAATAAATGAAGCAGTTTGCGGCGGATGTCCGCGGAAATCCCGCACTCGAGGGTAACAATCGATTTCGCTTCACGGTATGATCGAAACTGCGGCCAAAAGCCGTATTCAATTATGTTCAAGAACCGAAACAGATAAGGAAAATGCTATGAATCCCCACGTGCAAAGAGCCGATTTCGACCGGGTGATGGTACCCAATTACGCACCCGCCAGTTTCATTCCGGTGCGCGGTCGCGGTTCGCGCGTCTGGGATCAGCAAGGCAAGGAATACATCGATCTGGCCGGCGGCATTGCCGTCAGCTGTGTCGGCCACACCCACCCGGCACTGATCGAGGCCTTGACCAAGCAGGCCAACCTGATCTGGCACCTGAGCAACGTCATGACCAACGAGCCGGCGCTGCGGCTGGCGCAGAAGCTGGTCGATGCGACCTTTGCCGACAAGGTGTTTTTCGCCAATTCCGGCGCCGAGGCCAACGAGGCGGCATTCAAGCTGGCGCGGCGCTACGCGGTGGAAAAATTCGGCCCGGACAAGGTAGAAATCATCGCCTTCAACAATTCATTCCACGGTCGGACATTTTTTACCGTATCGGTCGGCGGTCAGGCGAAGTATTCGGATGGCTTCGGCCCCAAGCCGCAGGGCATCACGCATCTGCCGTACAACGATATCGCCGCGCTGGAAGCGGCAATTTCCGACCAGACCTGCGCCGTGGTGCTGGAGCCGATGCAGGGCGAGGGTGGCGTAACGCCTGCCAGCAGGGCTTTCATTGAGGCTGCGCGTGCGCTGGCGACCCGGCACAATGCACTGCTGATTTTCGATGAAGTACAGACCGGCGTTGGCCGCACCGGCTCGCTGTACGCCTATCAGGAATACGGCGTGACGCCGGATATTCTCACCAGTGCCAAGGGTCTGGGCGGTGGTTTCCCGATCGGCGCGATGCTGACCAGCAGCGAAATTGCCGCTCATTTCGGCGTTGGCGTGCACGGCAGTACTTATGGCGGCAACCCGCTCGGATGCGCGGTGGCCGAGGCGGTGATCGATATCGTCAACACCCCGGAAGTGTTGCAGGGCGTCAAGGCCAAGCAGCAGCGTTTCTACGGCGCACTGCGTGCACTGGGCGAGAAATACGGCTGCTTCGGCGAAGTGCGCGGCATGGGCCTGCTGATCGGCGCGGCGCTGACGGCGGAGTATGCCGGCAAGGCCAAGGATTTCATGAACGCCGCAGCCGATGCCGGGCTGATGATTCTGCAGGCTGGCCCGGATGTGTTGCGCTTTGCGCCGTCGCTGCTGATTGCCGATGCCGATATCGATGCGGCGATGGCTCTGCTTGAAACCGCGATCCGAAAAGTCACCGGCAAATAGTCCATACTGAGGGAAGGTGACATGAATGCTTACCATTCGACCTTCCCTTCCTGCTGATCTGGCGGCGATTGCCACAATCGCCAGCCATGCCCCGGTTGGCGTGACCTCTCTGCGCGCCGGCAGCGCCCTGTTATCCGAACGCATCGAAGCATCCTGCGCCGCCTTTGCCGAAGCGGTGACCGAGGCCGGCGACCAGCGCTATCTGTTTTCGCTGCTCGACGGCACGACACAGCAGGTGATCGGTGTTGCCGGAATGGTTGCCGCGGTCGGGCTGGTCGAGCCGTTCTACAACTACCGCCGCGAAACGCTGGTGCACGCATCGCGCCCGCTGGGAATCCATAA
>CALMFQ010000402.1 GCA_937863215.1 uncultured Pseudomonadota bacterium | reverse complement strand
CCATTAGCGGCTTTGCGAAATTAACCCCATGGATGAACAAAGCAAGCAGAATCAATGGGCTCATTTTTGAGCCTGCATGCACTGAGGTTCAGCCGAAACCCGATTTGAAATCCGATTATCACCAGAAGCCAACGGGCGCAAAATTGCGCCGGCTGTCGATAGTCTTGTCTAACCCATTGATTGAAAAGCACAGCGCAATTTTGCGTCGTGTCTGGTGCCTGCCGCTGATGAATTTCGAGAGCCCATAAAGGGCAGAAATCCAACTGCCGGTTTTCCGGTAGTTAGGGGGTATGCGCTGGTGCTGCCTATATTGCGTAGGCTTCGACGAAAAAATCCTACATAGCCCCTACACGAAAACCAGAAAGCAAAAAGCCCAACATTTTGAGTTGGGCTAAGTGCTTGAATTTATTGGTGGCGAATCCCCGATTCGAACGGGGGACCTGCGGATTATGATTCCGTCGCTCTAACCGGCTGAGCTAATTCGCCACACGAGAGACCGGCATTATACGTATTTTTTCCGGGGCGTCAACCTTGTCGGTGTGCTTTTTGCCCGACCGGGTTTTATGGCCGATGGCTGCGTGCGTGGCGCTGTTGATCCAGCAGTTTGACACAGGATTCGTCGGTTACGCCGATTTCGCTCAGGACCATGCCGGTGAGTTGCAAACCGGCTTCCAGCGCTTCCGGAATGGCTGCCGTGGCACCTGCCTGTTGCAATTCGCGCGCATGTTTGCGGTCGCGGGCGCGGGCGAAGATGGGCGTTTGCGGTAACTGGCTGCGCAGCACTTGCAGCGTATGCAGTGTGTCGTCCGGTTTGTCCATGGTCAGCACGATGGCGGTGGCCCGGTCGGCATGCGCCAGTCGCAGCAGGTCGGGGTGTCGTACGTCGCCGACGTAGAGTTGGCAATGGCGTGAGCGTTTGGTGCTGACCGTGGTGGCCGATCGGTCAAAGGCGATGTAGGGGACGTTGGCTGCGCTGAGCGTGCTGCCAAGGATTTCGCCGACGCGGCCGAATCCGGCGATCAGCACATGGTCGGTCAGGTCGGGCAGGGTGGCGTCTTCGGTTGAGGTTGCCGGTTGCTCCTGTTTGCGCAGAAAGCGGCTGGCCAGTAGCGCAAACAACGGTGTGACCAGCAGGCTGACACTGACTACGATCAGCATGAACTGGCTGACGTGCTGCTCCAGTACGCCGCCCATGGTCGCTGCACCCACTGCCAGAAACGCAAATTCGCCACCTTGGCCGAGCGTGATGCCCGCCTGGATGGCTTCGCCGGATGGTCGTCCCATCAGGCGGAAAATCGCTGCGATCAGCAGACCCTTGATCAGGAACAGGCCGAACACCGAATACAGGATCGGCCACAGTTGCTTGTGCAGGTGGCCAAGATCGACCGCCATTCCCACCGACATGAAAAACAGACCCATCAACAGACCCTTGAACGGCTCGATATTGATTTCCACTTCATGCCGGTATTCGGTTTCGGCGATTACCAGTCCGGCGAGAAAGGCTCCCAGCGCCGGCGACAGGCCCGCCAGCTGGGTGAGGGTGGCAGTGCCGACCACAATCAGCAGCGATAACGCCATGAACGATTCCGGTGTGCGGCCGAAGGCAACGATCTTGAACAGCGGGCGAACCAGCCAGCGTCCGGTGACCAGTACGCCGCTGCAAAGCGCTACGGTGATGGTCAGCGGCTCCAGCCATTGCTGCCAGACCGGCTGCTGGCTTTCGCCGATCAATACCGAAACCACGATCAGCAACGGCACCACGGCCAGATCCTGAAACAGCAGCAGGGCGAACGCATGCCGCCCCATCGGGCTGGCGGAATTGCCTTGTTCGGCCAGTACCTGCATCACCACCGCGGTGGACGAGAGTGACAGCGCCAGCCCTAGCACCAGCGATGCCTGCCAGTCGTTGCCATAGAATAGTGCGATGCCGCCAATCGCCGCGCTGCAAGTCAGTACCTGCGCCAGCCCGGCGCCGAATACCCATTTACGTAGCGCCCACAGCTTGTCCAGCGATAATTCCAGACCGATCATGAACAGCAGAAAGATCACGCCCAGCTCCGCCAGGCTCTGCACGCCCTTGAGCTTGGTGAAGACAATCGGCTCCAGCCAGCCATGCTTGTGCGCAAGGCTACCCAGCCCGTACGGGCCCAGCGCCATGCCGGCGACCAGAAAGCCGAGTACGTTGGAAATGCGCCAGCGCCCCAGCAGCGGGATCACCAGCCCGGCCACGGTCAGGTAGATCAGGGTCTGGCGGATCGTATCGAATGCGGGTTGATGTTCCATGCGCCAGTATCCGCCGCAGCTTACAGCATGCGTGAGCGGTCGCCGCTGCAGAAGCCGCGTAGCGACAGATCCAGCGCGCGGCTGAGCCCGATTACCTTGAACAGCTCGCCCATTTCCGCCGGGTTCATCAGCTTCTGCGCCGCACTGGTGTGCGGCAGATAGCTTCTGATGTCATTCGGGTCAAAGCGTTGCAATATCTCGCCGATTCCGGCATTAAGCAGAAAGTGCGCCTGCGTGGTATAGCCGTGTAGATCCAGTCCGTTGTCCAGCGCGGTGTGTGCGATGGCGCTGAAGTCCACGTGCACGGTAATGTCCTGCAGGCCCGGCAGATAGAACGGCTCGCCGTGGGCGTGGTGGCGGTAATGGCACATCAGCGTGCCCTGGTCGCGCTGCGGGTGGTAATACTCGCCGGCACCAAAGCCGTAGTCGATCAGCAGGATCAGCCCTTGCTGCAAATGTTCGGCCAGCGTGCGCATGAATGCACGGTTGGCGAGGCTGATTTCGGTCAGATAGGGCGCGCTTGCGCCCAGGCTGGAGCAGATCGGCGCAAGTGCCGGGTCGGATAGCGGTCGTGCGGCCCAGGCAAAACCGTTGCCGCTGTCCTGGACTCCACGCTCCTGCCAGCCATTTGCACCCAGTTCGACCAAGTGTGCCGGCATCGCGTCCAGCACTTCGTTGCCAAGCATCACGCCGCTGAATTGCTGCGGCAATGTGTCGATCCACTCCACCAGCGGCAACAGGTGCAGACCATGTTGCTGGAACGTCTGCCACTGGCGTTCGCGCAGCTCGGCCGACAGGTCGAGAATGTAATAGCGTTGCGGCAGGCTGTTGTGCCGCTCCAGTTCCAGCAGGATATCGAGCGCCAATTTGCCGCTGCCGGCGCCGAACTCAAGGATGTTGCCGGCGGTGTGTGGCAATACCGCGGCGATTTGCAGTGCCAGCGTTTGGCCGAACAGTGGCGACATCTCCGGCGCGGTAGTGAAATCGCCATCGCTACCGAACTTGGTCGCCCCGGCACTGTAATAACCCAGCCCTGGTGCATACAAGGCCAATTCCATGTAACGGGCAAAGCCGATCCAGCCTCCGGCCGCGGCAATCTGCTGGCGAATGTGACTGGCGAGTTTTTCACTGTGAGCAAGCGCAGCGGCGCTCGGTGCGGGCAATTGGGACATGTGTTACAGTCAGTTGGAACAGAACAAAATCAGCACGAGAGTGTAGGGGGAATACAGGTGCAAGGCAAAGTCATCCTCGTTACCGGAGGCGCCAGAAGGGTTGGCGCGGCGATTTGCCGTAACCTGCATGCCGCCGGTGCCAACGTGATGATCCATTACCGCAGTTCGACGCACGAAGCGCGTGCGCTGCAGGCAGAGCTGAATCTGCAGCGGCCCGGTTCGGCGGCGATGGTGCAGGCAGATCTGCTGAATATGGCCATGCTGCCGGCGCTGGTGGCGCAGACGGTCGAGCATTTCGGCCGGCTCGACGGACTGGTCAACAATGCTTCCAGCTTTTATCCGACGCCGGTAGGCGAAATCAACGAGCGCAACTGGGATGAGCTGATCGGCTCCAATCTGAAGGCGCCGCTGTTTCTGGCGCAAGCTGCGGCGCCAGAGTTGCGCAAGCAGCATGGTGCGATCGTCAATATCATCGATATCCACTGGGAACGGCCGATGAAGCAGCACGCGGTTTACAGTATCGCCAAGGCCGGCCTGGCCGGAATGACCCGCTCGTTGGCGCGTGAGCTGGCGCCGGATGTGCGGGTCAACGGGGTGTCGCCCGGCGCCAATATCTGGCCGGATGGCGAATCGGTATTCGACGAGGTGGCGCGGCAGCGGATTTTGCATACCGTACCGCTACGCCGGGTAGGTGAGCCGGACGATATTGCCCGCGCGGTGCGTTTCCTGCTCAACGATGCCGGCTATGTTACCGGCCAGATTCTCGCCGTGGATGGCGGGCGTTCGATAAACCTGTAAAATATCAGCGTTTTTTTGATCAAAAAACGGGGCAATTGCCCCGTTTGATTTTGTGGAACGCCTGATGAGCAATATCGAACTCGATGTGGTGCGGATCGAAGCCGAGCGCAAGACCGAATACAACGCCAATAAACTGAGCAAGCGGCTGCGCCACGCAGTAGGCGAGGCGATCAACGATTTCAATATGATCGAGCCGGGCGACAAGGTGATGGTATGCCTGTCCGGCGGCAAGGACAGCTACACGCTGCTCGATATCCTGTTGAATCTGCAGAAACATGCACCGATCGACTTCGAGCTGATTGCCGTTAACCTCGATCAAAAACAGCCGGGCTTTCCCGAGCATGTGCTGCCGGATTACCTGACGGGCATCGGCGTGCCGTTCCGCATTGTCGAAGAAGATACCTACAGTATCGTCAAACGCGTGATTCCCGAGGGCAAAACCACATGCTCGCTATGCTCGCGCCTGCGTCGCGGCATTCTGTACCGCGTGGCGGACGAATTGGGTGCGACCAAGATCGCTCTTGGCCATCATCGCGACGACATGCTGGAGACGCTGTTCCTCAATATGTTTTATGGTGGCAAGCTGAAATCGATGCCGCCGAAACTGATTTCCGACGATGGCAGACATATCGTGATCCGCCCGCTGGCGTACTGCCGCGAGAAAGATATTGTCAAATATTCCGAACTGCGCCAGTTTCCGATCATCCCGTGCAATCTGTGCGGTTCACAACCGAATCTGCAACGCCAGGTGGTAGGGCAGATGCTGGAAGATTGGGACAAACGCTTCCCCGGCCGGCTGGAAACCATGTTTTCGGCGTTGTGCAATGTGGTGCCTTCGCATCTGGCCGATCCGGAACTGTATAACTTCCGCGACATCAAGGTGACCGGCGAGGCGACCCCGGATGGCGATATCGGTTTCGATCGCGAAACTTTCAGCGACCCGTTGCCGCCGGAAGCCGGAATCCCGATCCACAATATTCTTGCCAGCAAGCGTGGAGGCTGCGCGTAATGGCATTGTTCGGCAGCAAACGCGTATTCAAGGCCCGCAGCGACATGAACGTGGTCGATGTCAGCGAAACCAGGGGAATCCGCTCGCTGCATCTCGGTACCGAGGCCATCCAGAGCTCGATGAAGGTCAATGCACCGTTCGAGCTGGTGCTGGAGTATTCGCGCTGTATGCTCGGGTTCCTGCTGTTTCACCCGCAGCCGCGCGAGATTCTGCTGATTGGTCTGGGCGGCGGTTCGATTGCCAAATGGACGCACAAATTCCTGCCGCAGGCCAATACCACGGCGGTGGAAATCAACCCGCAAGTGATTGCCGTGGCGCGCAGTCATTTTTTTCTGCCGGCCAACGATGAGCGGCTGAATGTGATGGAAGGCGACGGCGCGGCGTATGTTGCCGGGCGCACCGGCATCGCCGATGTGTTGCTGGTTGACGGCTACGACAGCGTGGCAATTGCACCGGCGCTGGATAACGATCATTTTTATCGTCATTGCTACGACGCGCTGACTCCGGATGGTGTCATGGTGGCCAATCTGTGGGGCAATCACAAGAATTTCGATGCCTCGCTGCAGCGCATTGACAAGGCTTTCAACGGCCTGGTGTGCTGCCTGCCGGCGCGCAGCAAAGGCAATATCGCCGTGATGGCGTTCAAGAAAAGCCCCGGCAGTCCGAAATGGGAAACGCTGCGCGAGCGTGCCAGAGAACTGGAAAACGAATACCGCATCGAATTTGCCGAATTCGTCGGCGCGCTGACGCGCATGAATCCGCATACCGACAAGCGCCTGA
>CALMFQ010000401.1 GCA_937863215.1 uncultured Pseudomonadota bacterium | reverse complement strand
CTTCTGAGGGCGCAGACTCAAGATATCAGCGCCGGAAATCTTCAGCCCGCCCGCCACATCCGTCGCCAGCTGCGCCAACCCGCCCGCCTTCGCCAGCTTGTCCAGCTTTACATACGCCTCATGCCCACCACTCCATACAGACAGATATTCGTCGCCTTTTGGATTTACAACTCGCATGAATCACCGCCTTTCTGAGTTTATGAAACCAATCAGCAGCCCTGCAACTGAATCGCACGCGCCCACTCACGGCCACGATTGTCCGGGTCGTAATTGATCTGGAATGGAAAGTCTGTGCCGATGGTTTCGCGGATCGATGTGGCGGCCTCGGCGGCATAGTCGTTGTTGTTCACGGTCTCGAACTTGTGCGACTGACTGCGCAGCAGGCGCTCAACGAAGTAGCGTGGCACCTCGACAGGCTCGCCACGCGGTAGCCACGCCTGCACGCCATTGACGCCTACTGGCACCATAGGCGGCGCGTTTTTGTCCTGCGTGGTGTGGATCTCGATTTCTACGTACTGCTGCATGAACGCCTCGTAATCGGCGCTGGTATCGAAGATCGACACAACCTGGATATCAGGCGCTTCCATCGCATTCAGCGTGTTGATGCCATCGATGCGGCGCACCTGGCGGCGCTGCGTGGCCATGTCGTCGGTGGCCAAGGGGAGTTGTTTGCTTGCCATGTTCTTTTCCAATAAAAAAGGCCCGCCGTAGCGAGCCTTTTGGTTGAAGTGGAATAACCGCTTACACGGTAGCCGGGCGATCCGGCAGCGCGGCGATGTTGTACGGCGTGCTGGTCATACCGGTTGCATTCCAGTTGGAACCGCCAGGCGTCCAGGTGCCGACAACAGTGCTGGCTGCGCGGTGCGTCGAATACGCAAACGGGGTCAGCGTGTCCGGCACAACAGGGAATTGCGGCGCATCGGTGATGTTGCCGGCCGCATCGCACTTGCCAATGCCGCCCTGCAGCACCTTGACCGTGCCGCTCGAATCCACGCACCACACCAGCACGGTGCATTGACCAGCAACGATACCGGCCAGCGCGGCACCGGTGCGACCGTCAGTGGTCGGCGTTGCGGTGGCGGCAATCGTGCTTTTGGCGTAAACCAAGCCCTTGTTGGCGAAGTTGAACGCAGTCGAAGTGCTGTAGGTGGTTGCCGCAGCAGTCAACGCCAGGCCAGCCGGGCCGAACGTCATCGAAATACAAAAGATTTGGTTCAGGGTATCCATCATGTTCCTTTCATCAGGACAAGGCCGGCGCACCGGCCCCGTCAGTCATTACAGAGCGGTAACGCCAACCTCAACCACGGCCATCTGCAGGTCATTCAGACGCACAGCGGTGTAGTAGGTCGATGCCGAGATAACGCCACGCTGGCCCAGCGGGTCGTCCTTGGTTTTCTGATTGGCAGGCTGGTGGCCAACGTTCAGCGACGACTTGCCACGCAGCGCAACGTCGCCATAACTTTCCTGTGACAGCACAATCATCGGGTAAACATCGATATTGACCGTACCGACCAGACCGGTTGCGCCAACAGCACCACCGCCGGCCAGATAAACCGGCATGTGCGGGGTGCAGATAAAGCGATACTGCTCCCACGAACCCAGCTCGTTTTCGTGGATCGATTGGCGCTGGCCGTATTCGCTCACGTGCTTGAAGCCCGGCAGCTCGGTACGCAGATCCGCCTCGCAATCCGAATGGCACAGCACCACATACGCCGCTTCAATCGGGTAGGTGTTCACCTTTGGCGAAGCGTCCAGCACGCTCTTGATGTGGCGAGCCAGATTGGTATTCAGCGAACGCGCCACCTTGCGCAGCAGGTTCGGCGTAATCTTGCTGACAATCGATGCACGCGACAGCACACCGCCGGCATAGAATGCGTTGGGGCAAGCACGCAGCACGCCCAGGCGCATCAGTTCCTGCACCAAGCCCATGCGCTCGCCGGTCAACTGGATGATTTCAGCCGGTACGTCGTCCTCGTACAGATCCGCCACGCGGTTGGTGTAGCGATACACCACGCCGATTTCCTGCAGCGTTGCCTGGATATCCTGCGGCTTGATGGTTTCAGCGTTCGGAGTCACACCCTCTTGGATGGTGTGCTTGGCCGGGTCAACGCTCCAGATGTTCGGGCTGGATGCGGTCGCGCCAGCCGGCAGCCAGCGGCGCAGAATGATGGTATCGCCGGAGTTTTTCGGAATTTCCTTTTTCACGCCGAAGCGGCCCGATACTTCCTGCGGGATTGCGTGGCCGAGAATCTGGCCCTTGTACTTACCGATTCGTTGCGATTCGGTGTTATAGCTTTGAGTTGCCATGTCCTATGTCCTTTCGTTTTATCGTGAACGCACGCCACGCACCGATGAGAAACCAGCCTCGAAAGCTGCGTCCTCATCCATTTCGCGGCGCGGAACGCCAGCCTTTCCGCCCTGTGGCGTGATGGCGTTGCGTGCAGTTGCCTCACGGCGCGATTGCACCGATGAAGCCTGCTGTTGTTTCTGCTGATGCTCAGCGAAGCGATCCAGATAGCGGATCACCTTGGATGTGCGCTCGGTGGTGAAGAACTCCTGCAGCTCATGCTGCGGCAGGGTTTTCAGCCACGCCTGGCCAGCTTCGGATTTGATGGCATCGCCCCATGCCGGGTGCGCTTCCTCAATCTCTGCCAGCGAATCAGCCTGTCGCTTCGCCTCCAGATCGGCACGAACCTGCTCTGTGACCTTGCCGACCAGATCAGCCGGATCAATCTGCGCTGCACCGCCAACGCCGCGCAGCCGCTTGTCCACGGCCGCCGCAATCTCGGGGAATTCTTCCTCGATACGCTTCCATTCCTCGCTCGCCTGCTCCTGATTCGGGGCCTGCGCATTGCCGTTCGCCGGCTGCGGTGCCGGCTTCGATGCGAGTTGTTTCACGTGCGATTGCAGGCCGCCAATCGATCCCTCAAGGCGGTTGATGCGGTTGGCTACAGCGCGCAGCTGCTCCAGCTCTGCCAGTGCCTCGCGCACCTTCGGATGCAGACCATCCAGCGGATCTGCTTCGGCTTGCGGTTCGGGCTGCTGCTCGACCGCTGGCGCCTCTGCATCGCCGTGTAGCTGCTCGTCAGTGCTGATTTCTGCGCCGTTGTCGTCAGTAGTGCCTGACGGCTCGGAACGCTCGCTACCTGGCTCTGAGCCATGTACCGAAGCAAAACCGGCCTCAAACGCTGCGTCGTCGTCACCGGCATCGATTTCATGCGCTTGGTTCGTGTCGCTCATTTCGTTCGTCCATAAAAAAACCCGCCTCATTGGGCGGGTCTGTTGTGGTTGCGGCTCGACGGATGGTTACCGTTCGGGCCGCTCCGGGTGCGAGCCTACCGATTGGGCAGGTTCAGCAATTCTTTCAGCGCAGAGATACGGCCGCGCAGTGCGGCGGTTTCCTCGGCGGATAAATGCTTGTCGTTCTGCTGGCGAGCCTTGTCCAGAAGCGTTTGCAAATGCTCGGTCACGCGCTGCCAGGTGGGCGTTTTGAAGTCGTCTTTGGTGAGCATGGG
>CALMFQ010000400.1 GCA_937863215.1 uncultured Pseudomonadota bacterium | reverse complement strand
GCTTCCTCGTCCTCCAGCGTGGTGGTGTAGCTGAAGCGCAGGAACAGCCGGCCGTTCTCCGGCTCTTCGATACGGATCACCAGCAGCGAGCCGGCATGTTCGTCCGGCGCGACAATCGCGATTTCGATCTGTTGCTGCGGCGTCAGCCGTACCTGGTCGTGGATCACCACGCTGCCGAAATTCAATGCACGGCTGAGGTTGGCGTCATCGTGTCGGGTGGCGCTGAAATTTTCCAGCTGCGGCAGAAACAGATCCGGCTTTTCCACCCGCAGCAGCAGCCCCTGCCATAGCTGCGCGCGCGTCAGCGGCATCAGTAGCGCCTGGTCCGGATTGTTGATTTCGATCAGATGCTGGTAATCCATTCATGACTCCATTGCGGATAGCCGTTGCCCATCGACGAATACCAGATATTCGCCGGGCTGGCAGCGGGTCCATTGTTCATTATCGGTTAAGGGTTGGGTGGCAATAATCGCCACCCGATCGACTGGCGTGGTCAGCGCGCTGAAATCGATACTGATGTCGTTGTCGATCAGGTGTGCCGACGAAAACGGTGCCTGGCGCACGATGTAGTGCAGGTTGGTGGTGCAGTGGGCGAACAGCAACTCGCCGTTCGACAGCAGGCAGTTGAAGGTGCCGAATTCTGCCAGCCGGGCAAACAGCCCGCCGATCGCTGCGGTAAGCAGCAGCGTGGGCGGTTTTTCGGCAAAGCGCTGGCGCAATTGGTCCAGCAGCCAGCAGAACGCTTGTTCGCTGTCGGTATCGCCCACCGGACGGAACTGCCCGTCGCTGGCCGGCAGGCCGTTGAGATTGCCGTTGTGGGCAAAAATCCAGTATTCGCCCCACAGCTCGCGCTGGAACGGGTGGGTATTGGCCAGCTTGAGTTCGCCCTGCGTTGCTTTGCGGATATGCGCGATCACATTGCGCGACTTGATCGGGTAATGCTGTACCAACTCGGCAATCGGCGAATGGATCGACGGCAGGTAATCGAGAAACACCCGGCAGCCCTTGCCCTCGAAAAAGGCGATGCCCCAGCCGTCGCGGTGCTCATCGGTTTCACCGCCGCGCCGGCAAAAGCCCTGGAACGAGAAGCAGATATCGGTGGGTACGTTGCAATTCATGCCGAGCAGCTGGCACATGAGGCTTGCCTTATAATGACGGGTTTTTTCATTTTATCGCCGCAATCGGCCAAGCCCCAAGCCCGAAAGGAAAGCCCATGCACAAATATCTCGACCTGCTGCGCGACATTCAGACCAATGGCACCGGCAAGGGCGACCGTACCGGAACCGGCACCACCAGCGTATTCGGCCGGCAGTTACGCTTCAATCTGGCCGAAGGCTTTCCGTTGCTGACCACCAAGCGCATCCACCTGAAAAGCGTGGTACACGAGTTGCTGTGGTTCCTCAACGGCGACACCAATGTGCAATATCTGCGCGACAACGGCGTCAGCATCTGGGACGAATGGGCCGACGCAAATGGCGAGCTGGGGCCGATCTACGGCTACCAGTGGCGCAGCTGGCCGACTCCGGATGGCCGCCATATCGACCAGATCGCAAATGTTGTAACACAGATCCGCAACAATCCCGATTCGCGGCGGATTCTGGTGACGGCAATGAACATTGCCGAGTTCCCCGACGAAAGCGTGTCGCCGCAGCAGAACGTTGCCAACGGCAAAATGGCGCTGGCGCCGTGCCACGCGTTTTTCCAGTTCTACGTTGCCGACGGCAAGCTCAGCTGCCAGCTGTACTGCCGCAGCCAGGATGTATTTCTCGGCACACCGTTCAACTGGGCCAGCTACGCACTGCTGACGCACATGATGGCGCAGCAGTGCGATCTGCAAGTAGGCGATTTCATCTGGACCGGCGGCGATTGCCACATCTACCTGAATCATCGGGAGCAAGTGGCGCAGCAACTGGCGCGCGAGCCTTATCCGTTGCCGAGGCTGGCGATCAAACGCAAGCCGGAATCGATCTTCGATTATCGTTTCGAGGATTTCGAGTTTGTCGACTATCGGCATCATCCGGGGATTAAAGCGCCTATCGCCATATGATCCCGATGGGCGTGGCGTGGCGCATTGCGCCCCGCCTGTATGATATTCGAATAAAAGAATATGGTGTTTGGCTTGGTCGATTATTGCTTGTCATGAAAAATGGGCCTGCATATAATCGGCCGCAGCATTAAATGCCTGAAATTTGAGTAATTATTTTAATTTTTTCGGCTGAAGTCGCACATGCCGCTGGCCGTCGATCCAGATTGTTGGTGAACGATGGCGTTTTCGGTAAAAACGGCAGAATTTGGCAGATGAACAGGAGAAATCGTGATTAAACGTAGTCTGACCATCAGCGTTGCACTGGCGCTGACAATGCTTGCCGGTTGCGACAAGGACAAAGCCGCAGAGAAGAAAGACGCCAGCCAGGTTATCGCCAGGGTGGACGACGCCGAGGTCACCGTGCACCAGCTGAATCACGCCCTCAGCCGTTTGCAAGGCATCAAGCCGGAGCAGGCGGAAATGGCGCGGCAGAAAATCGCCAAGAGCCTGGTTGAGCAGCAGGTAGTGGTCAACGCCGCGCTTGCCGACAAGCTGGACCGCGACCCGGCGGTGCTGATGGAGCTGGAAGCCGCCAAGCGCGAAATCCTCACCAAGGCCTATGTGGCGCACCATCTGGCTGCCATCAAGCCGGCCGAAGCCGAAGTCAAGGCTTACTACGAACAGCACCCGCACCTGTTTGCCCAGCGCAAGGTGTACAACCTGCTGAGCATGCGCCTGACCAATGCCGGCGACAAACTGGCCGAGATCGACAAACGCGCCGAAGCGGGCGCCAGCATGGCCGAGCTGCAGGCGTTCCTGAGCTCCCAGGGGCTGGCCACCGAAATCGCTTCCGAACAGAAGGGCGCCGAGCATCTGCCGCTGGAAGCGCTGCCGAAATTTGCCGCGCTGCAGCCGAAAAAACTGCTGGTGCTGCAAGGCGGCAACAATGTCGCGATTTATGAAGTGGTTTCAAGCAAAGCCGAGCCGGTTGCAGCCGAGCAGGCCAAGCCGTTCATCGAAGCCTATCTGGGCAACCGCAGTCGTGCGCAGCAGGCAGAAAAGCTGTTCGCCGAGCTGAAACAGAAAGCCAGGATCAGCTACCAGGGCGATTTCGCCAAACTGGCCGGTGCCGCCAGCCCCGCAACGGCTGCCGCGCCTGGCGCTGCCGCCAAGCCTGTGGCAGGTAGCGATGCGGTTGCCAAGGGCGTGGAGTCGCTGCGATGAAATCCCTGCGTCTGCTGCTGTTGGCGCTGTGCAGTCTACTGCTGGCCGGGCTGGTGCAGGCCGAGGAATACCTGCTCGGCCCCGGCGACGTGCTGCGGGTTTCGGTCTACGGCCAGCAGGACATGACCAGCGAAGTGCGCGTCAGCGAAAGCGGCTTTGTCTCTTTTCCGCTGATCGGGCTGGTCAAGGCTGCCGGTGTGCCGGCCGCCGGGCTGGAACTGAAAATTGCCGATGCGCTGAAAAAGGGCGGCTTCGTCAACAAGCC
>CALMFQ010000399.1 GCA_937863215.1 uncultured Pseudomonadota bacterium | reverse complement strand
CAGCCGGCCGATGACCACACCGGCATACGCCGCTATGCCGGTCAGCAGCGAGCCGAGCAGATTGGCAAGCCAGTAGCCGTAAATCAAGCCGAACACGCTGCCGATTGCCAGACTGATTACCGCGACGTAGAGCAGGTGATGGCGCGCTTCGTCCCAACGGTAGCCGGCGGCGAACGGGGTAATGTCGGTGGTCGTGGTGTGCATGCGATTCCGCTGGCGCATCGAGTCGTTATTCGGCTGGCGCGATTGCGCCAGCCGACAGTATATGGGCTTTGCCCGGGCTGGTGCGCCGCTTTGCACCGGCAGGGCTCACGCTGCGTGCAGGCATGCATCCTGTATTGGCTGTGCGGCCGGTTGGGTTGCCAGGCCGCGCCACCAATCCGCCGCCAGTTGGCCGGCTGCCTCGGCATGGCCGCCTGCAGCCCGGTCGAACATCGCCTGGCAGCGCTGCAGCATTTGCCGACGGGCCTGCAGCGGATATTGCTGTAGCGGCAGCAGGGCACGCCGCGTGGCCGGGCCAAGATTCTGCAGCACCTGCAGCAGATAGCAATTGTTGGCCAGATGTGCCGCCGCATCGAAGAACGCCGCCACTGCCGACCCCAGCGCGGCGCCCGCCGGCTGCTCGATCTGGATCGCCAGCGCATCCAGCGCCGCCTGCAGCGATGCGCGATGGCTCTCTTGCCAGCCCTGTGCCAGAACGCCCCAGCTCGCCTGTGCCAGAATGGCGCGCAATTCGTACAGCGCGCTCATTTCCTGCCTGCGCATCGCCATGACCACCGCGCCGCGGCGCGGAATCAGCTGCACCAGATGGCGGCGTTCGAGGATCAGCATGGCTTCGCGCACCGAGCCGCGGCTTACCTGAAGCTCGGCCGCCAGGCGCGATTCGGCGATCGGCTCGTCGGCGGCGAGTGTGCCGTCAACGATTTGCTGGCCGAGATAATCGGCCAACTGTTCGGCCAGATTGCTGCTGGGTCTGATCTGCATCTATTGCACTCCTGCGATACCGACTGTACCGCCCGGGGTTGATTTTCGATGCCGCCAGCATTGCCGATCGATGCGCCAATTGCCATATCGATGCGATGTAGCAGCGGAATGGCGGGATGAAATGCGCCGGCAGCCGATGGCCGGTGCTGCCGGATAGAGTCGTGGCCGGCCGGTTGGCCTGACAGTCGGTTACGCTTGCGGGGCTGGCTGTAGCGGGAAATGAAAGCGGCGTTCGCCGGCGCTGTTGCCATCGGCGTCGAAACTGCGCTCGACCAGCTCGGCCCGATGCCGCTGCAGGCGTAGCAGGGTTGAGGCGCGCGTGCCGTAGCCCGGGGCGCGTACGAAGATCGACGCCAGCCGGCGTTCCCATTCCAGGCCGACGCCGGTATCCGGCAAATGCGCATCCGGCGGCGTTTCCTGATCCGCCAGCAGGGCAAACAGCACCGCTTCGTCCAGATTGCATTCGGCCAGCTGCGCCCGCAGCCCCTGTTTCAAGCGCTCCACTTTTGGCCACGGCGTATCCAGCACATGATTCGACACCACGTACAGGCCGGGTTGCAGCGTTGCGACGCGCTGCTCGGTGCTGGAGACATAA
>CALMFQ010000398.1 GCA_937863215.1 uncultured Pseudomonadota bacterium | reverse complement strand
TGCGCCAGTAGCGTGGTCCAAAGCAAAACGCCCGCCAGACGGCGGGCGTAGCGATGCGGGACGAGGCCCATTCAACGCACGGAACGGGTGAACGGAAACACCTTGGTCAGACCGAGGATATCGGTCACCAGCAATAAGACGAACAGAAACACCAGTACTCCCAGCACATCGGTGCCGGCTGCCGGCAGCTCGCCGATACGGCCTTTCAGCTCGGCGATCTCGCTGTCGCTCAGCGCCGCAACGCGTTCGCGCGCCTGCTGCGCATCGACGCCGTATTGCTGTAACTGCCGGCGTACGTCGGCACGATCCAGAAACGCTTCCAGCTCGGCGCGCTGCGCTGGGGCCTGTGCCGGCACAATGGCCAGGGTCGGCTGCATGGCTGCCTGCACCGGCGCAGTAAGGCCGAGCATTGACACCAGCAGCGCCTGAGCAACGATTTTTTTCAGCAATTTCATGGCTTCGGTTCCCGCTTTCCCGTTGTTGTCCCTGTTGCTTACGGCCGGCGTGCCGCAATCTTCGGCGTAGCCACCACCACATCGCCGCACTGGGCGCGATGACGCAAGGCATGATCGATCAGTACCAGCGCCAGCATGGCTTCGGCAATCGGTGTGGCGCGGATGCCGACGCACGGATCGTGGCGGCCGGTGGTCTGCATCTGCACCGGGTTGCCGGCCTTGTCGATCGAATTGCGTTCCTGCGGGATGCTGGACGTCGGTTTGAAGGCGATATTGACTTCGATATCCTGGCCAGTGGAAATACCGCCGAGAATGCCGCCGGCTTCGTTGCCGCCGAAACCGTCGGGAAACATCTCGTCGCCATGCACCGAGCCGCGCTGCGCCACCGAAGCGAAACCGGCGCCGATTTCCACCCCCTTGGCGGCATTGATGTTCATCATTGCGTAGGCAATGTCGGCATCGAGACGGTCATACACCGGCTCGCCCCAGCCGACCGGTACGTTCTCAGCCACCACGCGGATTTTCGCGCCAACCGAATCGCGCTCACCGCGAATCTGGTCCATATAGGCTTCCAGCTTATCGATCACGCTGGCGTTGGCGGCAAAGAACGCGTTGTTGCCAACGTGATCCCAGGATTCGAACGGAATCTCGATTTCGCCGAGTTGCGTCATGCAGCCGCGAATCACAATACCGTAGCGCTGCAGCAGCCATTTTTTGGCGATAGCGCCGGCGGCAACCCGCACCGCGGTTTCGCGCGCCGAGCTGCGGCCGCCACCACGGTAGTCACGGATGCCGTATTTCTGCC
>CALMFQ010000397.1 GCA_937863215.1 uncultured Pseudomonadota bacterium | reverse complement strand
CGACATCGAGATGACTTCGTTGTTCATCTTCACGCCGGTCATGTACGCCGACATCGACGGCGCCGAATCTGTGGTCTGCGCGTCGTTGGAGAAAGTCTTGATACGAGCGGTGCGCGCCAGTTGCTCCATGTTCAGCGCGCCGGCCTCGCCGTATTTGTAGATGCGCGCAGCAGTCACGGTAGCCGGCCCCATGCCGTCGCCGAGGAAGAAAATCACGTTCTTGGCCTCACCGGCAGCCTGTGCTGCGAGCGGCAGAGACAGCGCGAGCAGGCTCGCGGCGATAATGCGTTGGTTCATTGCAGTTCCTTTATTCTGTCGATCCTAGTGCTTGATTCGGGGCAGATCGGTTGTGGCGCGAAGGCGCGCTGCAGACAGTGCGCCAGCACGGCAAAGTGCAGCCGACAAAGCCACAGCCGATCTGCGTCGAATCAAAGGCCGGAGGCTTTGCGGACGAGGGTAAATACCTTGGTGTTATCCATGAATCCCTGGAATGTTTCCGCGCCGTTACCCTGCGCGCCGATGAATACATCGGTGCCACCATGAGTTTCTGCGCCAGGCAATCCATCCGCCGTTGTTAAGCGGATTGCGGCTTCCTGGTGGTAGGTGTTGGCGAACACCACGTCGTCGGTCAGATCGGCGAACGCGCTACGGTTGCCGTTTGGCCGGTTGTATCCATTACCAAAGCCGATGATGGTGAACGGCTTGCCGTCCAGATCCTTGGCGACGCTGCCGTCGAAGTAATTGCGCAGCAGGCCGAGCACGCCCGGATTGCTGGCAGTGGTCTTGCCGGTGCGCTTGGCGTAGCCATTCAGCACCATGGTGTGATCGTGGTCGGCGGTGACGACGATCAGGGTGTTTTTCAGCTCCGGATCGGTCTTTTTCACTTCATCGATGACCGACTTGATCGCTGTGTCGAATGCCAGCGTATCCTGCAGCGCCTTCTTGGCGGTGGTTTCATGCAGCGCGTGGTCGATGCGGCCGCCTTCCACCATCAGGAAATAGCCGTTCTGGTTTTTCTGCAACAGCTTCAGCGCCTTGAGCGACATTTCGCTCAGGCTCGGCTCTTTCGCCGCGTCGCGATCCAGGTCGTAGCTCATGTGGCTGTTGGTGAACAGGCCAACCGCTTTTTTCGCCACGGACGGATCGATCGCATCGAATTCGCTGCGGCTCAGCGCCACGTTGTAACCCTGCGTTTTCAGCTCAGAGGTCAGATCGCGGCCATCCGGACGCTTGCCACCGGCTGTGGTCGGCACGAAGAACTGCTTGCCGCCGCCGAACACCACATCGACGCCATCGCTCAGCTTGCTGTTGAAACCGACACCGCCCGGCACCAGCTGCGCAGCGATATCGTTCTCGGCGTCGCGATGGCAGACGTGCGCATAGGTTGCAGCAGGAGTGGCGTGAGTGACGCGGGTGGTGGTCACCACGCCGGTGCCGCGGCCGGCGGCCTTGGCCAGCTCCAGCATGGTGGTAACGGCGCTGCCGTTGCCGCTGCCGCAATTGCCGGTCAGGTCGGTTTTCGGATCGATCGCCCTGGTATCGGCCGACATCGAGATGACTTCGTTGTTCATCTTCACGCCGGTCATGTA
>CALMFQ010000396.1 GCA_937863215.1 uncultured Pseudomonadota bacterium | reverse complement strand
GACGGAATGCTGTCCACGGATGGACGTGTAGTACTCGCATCGACAGCCAAGTACGGAAAGATTTTCGAAGTGCCGAATTGCAACATTGGGTTAGCCAGTAAGGACTTGGTAGAGGACATGGCGACGTTGTGCCGCACGTTGGGCGTATCAGTTAATTTCGAAACGGTAAAGGCGCCTGCGCATTTCAAAGTACATCTCGCACTCGAGGATATGCCATGGCTAACGCTGACTCATCCCGGTAAAAATACCGAATTGGCACGGATGCGCGCCTCTATTCCATCACGCGGCTACTCCAAAGTGGTACCATTCAACCGTGTGATTCTTGACAAGCTGAAGACTATGTTGGGGTGCGGTATTGTAGCTGCGCGGAAGAAGCATATTATTTTCAGCTCGTGCTACATAAAAAAGGGATATGTGAGTCTTTTAGTTGCGCGCGACTTTGTACGCCAATTCATGATTGCGCCTCCCGCAGATGAAATACTGATGCGTTGGCATAGCTGGATCGAGTCAACAGACGTGCATTGGGAAGTAGTGGAAAAAGTGGAGACGCTAGAGCGGGAAGAAGTGACGTTTGATGTCACGGTGCCCGGCACGCATCTGACTGTCGGACCGGTAAACGGTATCATCACGCACCAAACCCTCAATATCCACGTGCCGGCCCTACCGAAGTCTATCCAGGAAGCGAAGGATCGGCTGCTGCCCTCCAAGATGCTGTTCAGCATCAAGGACCCAGACAAGACCGTTCCGGTACCGAAACACGAAATGATTTGGGGCACCTTTGCGGCCAATAATCGGAAGACCGGGCAGGTCCACCGATTTGGTTCGCGGGATCTTGCCTTGAAGGCTGTCCAGACCGGACAGGTGGATCCGGCCGATGAGGTCGAGTTCCCTGATTAAATTTCAATTTTCAAAACTAATGGAACCAAATTCCAAGCTCATTTTAGACCCGCATACGCGCAGTGATTTATTTTATCAACTTCGCGGAGTGCGAGCGCAACTGCATCAGGTAGTGGCGCACAGTTTGCCCGCACCACGGAAGACTGACGACATTAATACCTGTCCGACCTATGGGCTTTGGATGGAGCACAATCGACAAGGAGCCATTCGGCTGCCGGCTGGGAATTGCATGTTATGTCCGGCGTGTGGAGGCGAATACGTCCATATGGTGGGCGATACGGAATTTATCGAAGGGCACGACAATTCTGAGGCGGCTCCTCGGATGGTGCGGGGTGATGTGCTGGCCATACCGATGTTCGGTGAATGCGGGCATAATTTCGTGATGTGTCTGGGCGAACACAAAGGCTCGATGCGTGTGTGGTTTGTGGCGCATCCGGACGAGCTGCCCGGCAAATAACCGGAGGCTTAAAAATTCAAACCAAATGACCGAAACCCAATTGTCCACCTGGACGCAGCAGCGTATTGATTTCTACCTGGCGAGCTTACGTCGCGCACATCTTGTTAATACGTTGGCGTGTATTGACTCTGTGCCAAATATGAATTTCGATTCCTATCAGCCTGCTGGTATGGATTTGGGCAAGGAAAAGATCCTCACGATGACTCGTGAACATTTTGTTAAGTTGCGTCGTTCGCGCGCTGTTTCGAATTTTATGGTGTTGGATCACGACTTGTTTGTCCGTACTGGACAGTCTGTATTCAAGCCGTTGGTACGATCTGCAGAACGCAAAGCGAGCTGACCATGAACCCGACTCGCTTATCAAATGGCCATTGAAGCAATCCTCGTCTTTCCCGACGAGCCTTTCGTACCCGACATCATAGATCTGCAATCCTGGATGTCTACTTGCAAGGACCCGACTGTTTCGGCAGTCTGGCAAGCCACACGCTACTTGTCAGCTCCGTACCGAGTATGGCTGGAATGCTGGCGCAATGCCGGACGTCCGGACATCACGATGCCGGCGCCGAATGGCTAAAATTAATCCCATGGAACTAACAGCTGGAGAAGCCGACAAGGTAATTCGAGATGCGTATGCTGATCAGTCGCGAGCACAAAAAAGGAAATACGGCGACCCACCCGGACGCTGCATTGGTGTTGCGCTGCCTGATCGGCACGCAATCGAAATCGCCGAACTGAAGGAACAGGCCCGACAACGAGCCTATCAGGCGACCGGGCGCGGATGCGGGAAGGAATTTATGCTCGGTTGGGCCGGCAATTCTCCGGTCCGCTGCGGCGCAATCTTGCATGATCTCTCCGGCAGTACGTCGATCCTGCGGTGTCCCGAATGCGAAACTGAACTCAAATCCGTATGACATCCAGCAGCATGGTTTTCGGTTCTGGGCATATTCTGGCGCGCGGCAACTACGACACGTATTCGGCCGCCAACCCCAGAAACTCCCCAGATGTTGGCTTCGTCCTTTTTTGCGTCGTGGCTTTCCTGGTTTGCTACATCTTCTGCAAACCCAAGTAGGTGGCACGAAAAAGAATTGACAGCAGCGGGGCTTTCGGACATAACCATGGTCCCAATCGGGATATTCAGGAAAATCAAATAATCCGATCCACGCAGCTCCTTCCCGACCGGGCTGCATGGATCCAATTCCTGAACCACCATGTCCGTCGTCACGATGTATGTCCATTCTCATGGAAACCAGTTGGTCGCTAAAGGCGATCGTTTTGAACTTGTAGCAACGGGGCGTGACCGCACCGAGCTGCAGGCTAATGTCCGGTCCCTCATGGCGCTCGAATGTGCCTACGACATCCTGCCGCAGTTTCGTTTTTGCTGCGGGGTTGTGGATCTGCGAGACTCCATACCGGTGGCGCTGACGCCAGATGATGCGGACGATCAGAACGACATGTATCTGCTGGTCGAGAAGGACGAGCTGGGCATGCATGCCCGTTCTCTTGACGACCTCTTTCAATTACGCCAGCTTTCTGAGGCCCCGGATGCCTTCATAGCTGAATTGACTCAGATGGTCAAGACATCGAGAAGCCTGGAGCACAAACCCAGCCGCCTACTCCTTTTCCTCGACCATGAAGTCCAACCCGTCTCAGCTCGCCTTTGCGGCGCTTCTCATTGAGGAATTAGGCGGGATTCTCAAGGAGGCACGCGGTAACCCGGGGGCGCCGCAGCGCACGCCCCCTGCTAATTTTAATGCGTTTCCTCCAGCTGGAGGCGCGTTCCGCGAGTATCGGGCGCCAGGTACGCCGGCACCAGCAGCACCAGCGCCTACGACGTCTCCTCCGACTGTTGCACCGGCAGCGCCGTTGCCTCCCGGTATCGGACCAGCGACGCCGGCACCAGCAGCACCAGCCTCCAATCCTGGGGCCAATACGCTGACGAATTTTGGCGGAGGGGGCGCACAACCGGCATCTACCGCTCCGCCGCCAGCCTCGACGCAATTCCCGTCAACGGCTACCAACGGCACTACGAAGTACCCAGATCTGTTCTCCCCAGGCTTGCGTCCGGCAGCTCCGGCGTCGGCTCCGAGCGCGGCAATGAACCCCCCAGCGAAGCCACCCCAACCTGGTTGGGGTATGCCCACAGGTGCCCAGCCGATGGGCGGTGGCTGGGGCGTGCCGGTGAATACGGCGAACAGGGCTGGCGGAGTGCAATCCCGTATGACATCCCTCACACCCTCGAGCCGGCAATCTCTTGAAGCCGCGATGCCCGGATACTCGAATATGACGCCCGCGCAACGTGGGCAGGCTCTTGCTGCGCGTCCCATCCATGGCTCTATGAGCATAGGGGTGCCAAATGCGCCGACGAATATCCATGGCGAGACGGCTAATCTGGATGGCTCCATCGATGTCAATCCGGCGCTGGACAAGCTGCGTCCGCACTCCCAATGGACGGCACCAAATCAAAAGCAGGTACAGATCGCCAGCCGGTATGCGCCGGATGGTATCGGTGGCGTCGGGTCTGTCACGTTCGGTAATCCGCCTCCGAAGGCTACGTCGGGACGGATTACCTATCAGGGGCAGGACATGACCAAGCAGATCATGGATTCAGCCAAGGCCAACCAGCCACAGCCAGCCGCCCAACCGCAGGTCGCTACTGCACCGCGGAGCGCGCCGGCCGCGCCGCCGCTTGCCCCCACGCCTCCCATCGCGGCACCGCCTCCCGCACCCGTCGTACCTCCGACACAGCCCGCCCAACCCATGATGGCGGCAGCCGGAGCTCCACAGCTCAACAAGTTCGCCTCGATCGTCCGCACCTTCCGTCACTACCTATGAACGCCCACGAATCTGCCATTGCCCGCCTCCAAGCTATTGTGGGCACCCCAAAGGAAGCATCCTTCATGCCCATCCCGGGAGCTCAGCAGCCGGATCCGAACCAGCAGGCAGCTATGGCCCAGCAGGCTCAGATGCAGCCAGCGCCGCCTCAGCAGGCTGATCCGAACCAGCAGGCAGCTATGGCCCAGCAGGCCCAGATGCAGCAGCCGGATCCTGCGCAGGCCATCATGCAGCAGATCGAACCGGCGATCCAACAGATCGTCCAGGCCCTCGATCAGGTCACGCAGGCCATGCAGGTTCTGAAGCAGGAAAACGTCCAGCAGTGGCAGGAGCTGCAGAAGATCAAGGAAGAGCAGATGCATCAGGCGATCAAGCTCGAGCATCTGATGCAGGCCTGGACTTCCGCGCAGGATATTCCTGCCGGACTGCAGGGGTTGCAGATGGGGCAGGGTCTGCCGATGGCAGGCATGCAGTAGTTGCATGATGGGGCGACCCGCCCTACGGGTCCGTATGCTTCAAGTTCGCTCCATCGTTACGGACAAGAGTCGTGCGGATGCGGGCCGCCAGTCGGTCGTACCAATTCCGTTCGGTAAATTCGTCGAGATCTGTGATCTCCAGGGTAATATTGCG
>CALMFQ010000395.1 GCA_937863215.1 uncultured Pseudomonadota bacterium | reverse complement strand
GCCGGCCAGCAACGCCAGCATGCCCGGCAACAGCAGCGGCAGCCGCCCGAAGGCGCGCGCGGCAGCGGGGCGGGGCGGAACCTCAGGCACAGCAACTATCCTCGTGTGCCAGCGCCGCTTCCTGCGGCTTGCCGATACGCACCTGCCACACCTCCGGCCCGTTTTCCAGGTATTCCCAAGTGAATTCGCCATCGGCTTCAGCCTGGAACTGGTAATACAGCGGTTTCGGATCGTGATCGTTGATCAGCAGCAGCCCTTCTCCGGGGCGCAGGGCGTCGAAAGTGGCAAAAATCAGCGGATGGCGCTCGCGCGGAACAATGTTGCGAACGTCGATAGTGGCGGTAGCGGTTTGTTGCTGGCTCATGATGCGGCTCCTGCAAGGGTTGATGGAAACAGCGGATACAACGGTATTACCAGCCGAAATGCTCGCGGGCTGATTCGGACATCATCGACGGCTCCCATGGCGGCTCCCACACCAGCCGCAACTCGACCGTGTGCTGCGGCAGGGCCGCGGCAAGCGCGGCGCGAGCCTCATCCTCGATCAGCTCGCCCATCGGGCATGCCGGCGAAGTCATGGTCATTTCGATCAGCAGCTGCTGCGGCGACGATTCGATGCGGTAGATCAGCCCCATATCGACAATATTAATGCCGACCTCGGGATCGATCACCTGGCGCAGGATGGTACGGATTGCGTCCGGCTCGTGCGGATTGCTGACAACATTGCTCATGGCGGAGATTCACCTGAAGATGTAAAATAAATACAGCTTCAATTTAGCACCGGACAAACCATGAAGCAATATTTTTTATACATCTTTTGTGACACTCCATGAAACTGACCGCCTTTTCCGACTACACCTTGCGTGTGCTGATGTTTCTGGCGCTGCGTGGCGAGCGGCTGGCGACGATTCCGGAAATTGCCGCGGCCTACGGCATTTCGGAAAACCATCTGATGAAGGTGGTGCATCAGCTGGCACGCAGCGGCGTCATCGAATCGGTGCGCGGCAAGGGCGGCGGCATCCGGCTGGCGCAAGCGCCGCAGGCCATCCGTATCGGTGCAATCGTGCGCGCCAGCGAAGGCGCCGGGCCGATCGTCGAATGCCTGTCGGAGCAGCCGGACAGCTGCCGCATCGCGCCGGTGTGCCGCCTCAGCGGCATTCTGGTGCGCGCGTTCGAAGCGCTGTATGCGACGCTGGACGAATATACGCTGGCCGACCTGGTGCAACAGCCGCAAGGGCTGCAAGCCATTTTGCTGCGGCAGTAAATCCGGTTTCCGGTAAGCCCGGCCTTGATGCACAATTGCGGGCGTTGACGCCGACAATGCCTGCCACCGTCATTTACGGAATCTTGTACCACCATGATCGTTCGCCCTCGCCCGCGCGGCATTGAATACTTTTTCCTGTTGCGCGGCTCGGTACTGCCGAATATCTGGCAGAAGCTGACCATTACCATCGTCACCGCGCTCGCGGTCACTTTCAATCACGGCGTGCTGTATCACCTGAAAATCACCCTGACACCGACTCCGTTCACACTGATGGGGCTGGCACTGGCGATCTTCCTTGGCTTTCGCAATTCCGCCAGCTACGACCGCTTCTGGGAAGGGCGCAAGCTGTGGGGCAGCCTGACCAACGCCAGCCGCAACCTGGCGCGCCAGGCCAGCGCCTATATCGAGGTCCCGCCGGGCAGCGCGGCCGGGCAACTGGCGGCGAGCGAAGCGCTGCAGCGCCAGCTGCTGTACGCAGTCATCGCCTTCGGTCACTGTCTGCGCCATCAACTGCGCGATACCGATCCGTGGCCGGATCTCGCACGCCTGCTGCCGCAGCAGCAGCTGGCCGGATTGCGCCGGCTGCAGAACCCGGCCGCCGGCATCCTGCATGCAATGGGCCGGGATATCGCCACCTGCCTGCGCAACGGCTGGATTCAGGCGCAACTGGCGCAGGAAATGGATCGCAATATCGAACAGATGGTCGCGGTACTGGGCGGTTGCGAACGGCTCAAGCACACCCCGCTGCCGTTCTCGTATTCGGTGCTGCTGCACCGTACGGTTTACATCTATTGCTATCTGCTGCCATTCGGACTGATCGATTCGATCGGCATGCTCACGCCGCTGGTGGTGGGCGTGGTCGCTTATACCTTTTTCGGGCTGGATGCAATCGGCGACGAGATCGAAGAGCCGTTCGGCCTGACGTCGAACGACCTGCCGCTGACGGCGCTGAGCTACGGCGTGGAAATATCGCTGCGTGAACTGCTGGGTGAAACCGATCTGCCGCCGCAACCGCAGCCGGTGGACTTTTTCCTGCAATAAGGCCGGTGGATTCACCCGGCCGGCCCCCGATGCAGAAATTACAGATTGCCAAACAGCGGCAGCAGCACCAGCGCCATCAGGATCGCCCATGCCGCACCGCCGACAGAAATGGCGCTGTAGGCCAGATCGAGCGACTCGATGTCTTCGTCGGTACCGAACATCACCGGCAGGCCGTGATACAGCATGGCAAACGCACCGAACAGCCCGAACAAGGCACCGACCAGATTGAATGCCAGATTCGGCACCAGCAGCACCAGGCTCGACAACCACAGCGGCAGCGCGGCACTGGCAGCCAGCACGAAGCTATCGTGGAAACTGGCGGCAATCTGCTTCGACCCGGCAATCTGCTGCAGCACCCATGCCATCAACGGTACGGTGGCCAGCTCCGCCAGCAGGAACAGCAAGGCTGCGCCGTCCCAGCGCTCGACCGGCACTTGTGGCGCGTAGTAAGTACCGTTGACATGGCCGGCATACAGAATCATCGCCGCCGGCAACAGCGAAAACGGCAATACCAGATTCAACATCAGATTATTGATGCTGGGCCGCTCGCGCTGCAGCTCATCCCAGCCCTCGTGAAACGACACCATCATCCTTGAATAGACCGACAGCTTCATCATTCACCTCCTGGCACACATGGTAGGGCCGGACATGCCGGCGCGGCGATCAGCATGGCTCAGTGCGTGACGCATCGGGCCACAATTAAAATCTATCACAGCATGATATAAAATCAAGAAATGAACCAAGACACCGACAAGACCGCACTGGGCAAAGCCGATCTGGAACAACTGGCGGAATTCCGCTACCAGCTGCGTATATTTCTGCGTTTCAGCGAAGAGATATGCCGGCAGCACGGGCTGACGCCACTGCAATACCAGCTGCTGCTGCAAGTGCAAGGCTACCCGGGGCGCACCTGGGCCAGCATTGGCGAACTGGCGGAACGGCTGCAGGCACAGCACCACGGCGTGGTCGCACTGGTCAGCCGCTGTGCCGAACTGGGGCTGGTCGAACGACGCCCCGGATTGAGCGACCGGCGCCAGGTGGAAATCCACCTGACCGATCAGGGGCGGCAATCCGTCAATACGCTGGCCGCATTGCATCGCGACGAAATCGGACTGCTGCAAGGCAAACTGGTCGTGCCGCAGCTATAGATGCGGCCAAGTGAAGTTTGAATTCGCCAAGACAGCCCCCCCCCCTTTCAAGGGGGAGGTGGGGAGGGGGATGGGGGCTCTGCGCCGCATCTATAGCCCCATCCCCACCCCAACCCTCCCCTTGAAAGGGAGGGAGTATTTGGAGCAGGTTCAAACATAATCGGGCCGGATCAATAGCAGCCTGCCGGGCTTGAGCGATTGTCGCGAGCCACGTTTCTCCCGCCGGCGCGGCAGCTCCAGTCTCAAGTCCGGCAGACTGCCAACCCCGCCCGCGACAATATCCGGCATATGACACCAGACAAGCGGCTACCGCGCAGAACGGTTCGACCTCTTCAACGCGCCGGAACCGGTGTGGCACAAAAACCCCAAGTAGCAGCAATGCCTTACCCCTACTTGCCTGCAGGCGCTACCCGCGCCTTCCGGGCAGCCCGGAAACGTTATTACATACGCATAGAAACAAGCATCGATAAAATAACACTTGACATATCGATAGCCGATACCGATAATTTAACAACGTTAACTTGTCGGACAGGCAAGTCGGCAGACTGTGGAATTGGAGCCAATCTGATGCTGCAGGAGTATTTCCCGTTTTTCAGACTCTCCGTCTGATCCTCTCGCGCCCACAACGGACCACCTCCCGTTCAGGGCGCTTTTTTTTTGCCTTGCGGAACAACGCAGACAAACCGGCACAACGGCCGGCTGCACGCCATCCAACGGCACAATCAGGGTGCCGGCTGCAGATGCGGCAGCTCGACGATCTCTTCCTTGTTGTCGGCCAGGATATCGATGGTCACACGGCGGTTGCGGGCACGGCCGTCTTCAGTCAGGTTTTCTGCAATCGGCTTGGTATCGGCGCGCGCGATTGCAACCATGCGCGCCGGTTGTACGCCAGCATCGACGAACAACCGCACCACGCTACTGGCACGCGCGGCAGACAACTCCCAGTTGGACGGGAAAAACATTGAATTGATCGGTAGCGGATCGGTATGGCCTTCCACCAGAATCAGGTTATCCACCTGCATCAGCTGCGCGCCGACCTGACGCAGCAGATAGATCGATGAACGCTGCAGATCCGCCTGTCCCGACGAAAACAGCAGGCTGGCATTGATTTCCACAGCGATACCGCGCGGCGTCTGCGCTACCCGCACTCCACCTTCCTTGATCAAGGGCTCCAGCACTTTCTGCAGGTTCGACGCAATACTGCGCATGCGCATTTCGACAATCTTGTGCTTCGGGTCATTGGAACGTGGCGGTGTGCTCGACAGCATGGCCCCCTTCTGCACCATCGCGCCGGCGCTGCCGGCAATGGATGCCGTCTGCGACTGCATCACGCTGGTCGATTCGTTCTTGAACGCGTTGATCAGCGAATCCGACAGTACCCGGTACTTACCTTCGTTGACCTGGGAAATCGCGTACATCACGACGAAAAAGGCAAACAGCAAGGTAATGAAATCGGCGTACGACACCAGCCAGCGCTCGTGGTTCTCGTGTTCTTCGTGTTTGGATTTACGCCGCATGCTCTGGTCCGCAATCAGGAAATCAAATCGATACAGTCAATTTAGCAGCAAAGCCGGGCATCACCCGGCTTTGTCGGTTACTGCACGAGCCGTGCTGCCAGTGTCAGCGCAATCCCGGCTCCAGTCCCAGCACCTGCTGCACGTTGCTCATTGCGCCGGCGCCGAGCCCCTTGGCCAGGCGTTCGGTGAAGTCTTCATGCTTGGTGAAATCGACCAGTTCTTCCGCCTTGATCACATCGCGTGCAATCGAAGCAACGCTGCCATAACCATCTGCCAGGCCGAGCTTGATCCCCTGATCGCCGCTCCAGATCAGGCCGGTAAACAGCTCCGGCGTTTCATGCAGGCGCGTGCCGCGCCCCTCGCGCACCACTTTGATGAACTGCTGGTGGATGTCGGCAAGCATTTTCTGCGCATGCTCGCGCTGCACCGGATTCATCGGCGAGAATGGATCCATGAAACCCTTGTTGGCACCGGCAGTCAGCAGGCGGCGCTCGACGCCGAGCTTTTCCATGGTGCCGGTGAAACCGAAGCCGTCCATCAACACGCCAATCGAGCCGATCAGACTGGCCTTGTCAACATAAATACGGTCGGCGGCGGCGGCGGCATAATATCCGCCCGAGGCGCAAACATCTTCAACCACCGCGTACAACGGGATCGCCGGATACTTGGCACGCAAGCGGCGAATCTCGTCGTAGATCTGCCCGGCCTGCACCGGGCTGCCGCCCGGGCTGTTGATGCGCAGGATCACGCCCTTGGTGTTGCGGCTCTTGAATGCATCGCGCAGGCTTTCGTTGATCGATTCCGCGCTGGCCGGCTTGTTCGGCGCGATCACCCCGTTCAGCTCGACCACCGCGGTATGCTTGCCGCCGGCGGTCATCTTGTCGCCATGACCCGAACCATGGCCGAAAATCAGATACAGCACCGCAAACAGGTAACTGAAGCCGAGAATCTTGAAGAAAATACTCCAGTTGCGTGTCTTGCGCTGCTCCTTGACCGTTGCCAGTACCAGCTTTTCCAGCACGTCGCGTTCCCAGTTGCCATTGTCTGCCATCAGCTTGCTTCCTGTTTCAAATAGATGTATCCGTCAGCCTCGTATACCTCGACCCGCAGCAGCGAGCGGCCCTTGCATGGCCCGCCCAGACACAAGCCGCTGAGCGGCGAATAGTAGGCGCCATGGGTCGCGCATACCAGGTAATTGTGCGAGATATCGAAAAATTCGCCCGGCACCCAATCCAGTTCGACCGGCACGTGCCGGCATTCGTTCAAATATGCATGCACTTCGCCGCAATAGCGCACTGCAAACGCCGGCACCATACGCCCAGCCAGCGCGACTTCAAAGCGCACCCCCCTGCCGGCATCGCTCAGCTCATCCGAGCGGCAGATCACGCGTGCCGGCACAGCCATGCGTCCAGCTCGGCAAATGAATCGGCGATGCTGACCGCCTGGTATTGCTCCAGCTCGTGGCGCGGATGGGCGCCGTAACTGACGCCAAAGCCGTCGGCGCGCGCATTCTGCGCCAGCAGCAGGTCATGCGAGGTATCGCCGATCATCAGGGTGCGGCGCGGGTCGCTGCCGGTGTAATCGATAATCTGCTCCAGCATTGCCGGATGCGGCTTGGAAAACGTCTCGTCGGCGGTGCGGGAAACGTCGAACAGCTCGCCCAGCCCCGAATGCTGCAATGCCCGATCCAGCCCCATGCGGCTCTTGCCAGTGGCAATCGCAAGCCAGAATCCCTGCTGCCGATAACGCTGCAGCGCCTCGCGCACGCCGGCGAACAGCTCGATTTCGTGGTCGCGCGACAAATAATAATGCCGGTAACAATCGACCACCTGCCGTACGTCGTCAGCATCCAGCTCCGGGTCAAGATAACGCATCGCGTCCGCCAGTCCCAGCCCGATCACGTGGCGCGCCTTGTCGTCGCTCGGCACCGGTTTATCCATGTCGCGGAACGCCAACTGGATCGCCCGCACGATCGATGCGGTCGAATCCATCAGCGTGCCGTCCCAGTCAAACACCAGCAAATCATAACGTTTCGGCATTTATTGCTTACCCGACAATTGATCGACAAATTGCTGCAACTCCGCCGGCAACTCGGCCTGCAGTTGCAGCGGCGCACCTGTCACCGGATGCGGCAGGGTCAGGCGCCATGCATGCAGGAACATGCGTTTCAGTCCCTGCTTTTGCAACTGCTTGTTGAGGGTAAAATCGCCATACTTGTCGTCACCGGCAATCGGAAAGCCCAGATGCTGCAGGTGAACGCGAATCTGATGGGTGCGGCCGGTTTTCAGCTCGGCCTCAAGCAGGCTGAAATCCGGCCACGCTTCGAGCAGATTGAAAACCGTGTGGCTCGGCTGGCCGTCGGCATGCACGAAGACCCGCCGCTCACCGTCTGCGGTAGTGGTTTTCTGCAGCGGCGCCTTGACCGCCTGACGGCGATTCTTCCAGCAACCTTTCACCAGCGTCAGATAACGCTTATCGGTAGCACCATCGCGAATTGCCTCGTGCATCGCCAGCAACGCCGAGCGTTTTTTCGCCAGCAGCAAAATACCGGAAGTCTCACGATCCAGCCGGTGCACCAGTTCGAGGAATTTAAACTCCGGATGCTGCAGCCGCAATTGTTCGATCACCCCGCGGCTGATGCCGCTGCCGCCGTGCACCGCCATCCCGGCCGGCTTATCGATTGCCAGCAACGCGTCGTCCTCGAACAGGACACGAAAAGCCACATGCGGCACGTGCGCCGCTGTCTTCGCCGCGGACGGCGCAGCAACACGGATCGGCGGCACGCGGATCAAGTCGCCCAGTTCCAGCCGGTAGGTCTGGTCCACCCGCCCCTTGTTGACCCGCACCTCGCCGCTGCGCAGGATGCGGTAAATATGGCTTTTCGGCACGCCTTTCAGCAGCCGAACCAGATAGTTATCTATGCGCTGCCCGGCAGCACCTTCGTCCACTGTTACCCAGCCGACGGAATCTTTGCGCAGTTCGTTCATATTGCTTATACTGATGAAGCTGCCCATTTTGGATGCAGCTTTATTACTGATTGCGCCTGATGGCAAGCGGGTTACGAATAGTCCGCACAGCTTCGCGGCCGATCTGTTCTGAAACTTCTTTCCTGCTTTTTCTGTCTATTCGTCCAGCCGGCACCTCACGATACACATTCATCGCGATTCAGGTGCTTGCCGCGACATCATCGCGGGGCGGTCGCTGCGACGGAAACGGGCGGAACGATGTTTGCAGCATTCAAACCGGTTAAGTCACTCACCGATAAAGCAGTGATGGTAAATGATTTGCGCGCTGAAAGCACGGATGGATTACCAGTCTGGCCGAACGTAGCCAGGCTGATGAAAGAATTTTTATATTACGACTTGGACCAGCCTGACGGCAGAGATCACTGGCTATTGAATCGAATTCAACGGATCGAATAAACAGAACCCAACCGGCATCCACACCCACTCGCTCTTTCCATCGCTCTTTAATGCGGGTACCGCCGGCCTCCGGCTTTTTGCGGGGCGGCAGCGAACCTTTGATCGGGTATATGTCGGGTATGCCATGCAGACCTGCTTTTTGCCAGCCAGTCCAGTCACCATGACGCGCCATCGCGG
>CALMFQ010000394.1 GCA_937863215.1 uncultured Pseudomonadota bacterium | reverse complement strand
CTTCTTTGCTGTCTGTATTTCCGCCGTCATGGCCTTCATGAGGGCAGGCTTGTCGAATTTGGTATCCAGGTCATCGAGCTTGATCGTCACTCCCTGCTCGTAGGCCGAGTGCCGGCCAATGTCCGCCAGCTTCTTCGCAATGGATCCGTACGCATCCGGATTCGTACGCGCCACCTCAGCCAGCGTGTCGGCAATATCCTTCGCATCGAGAGCGCGAGAATAATTTTGCAGTGCCGGGGGCAGAGCCGAATTAACCGCCAGCTGGATGGCTTTTACGCGCGCCATAGATGGTTACTCGAAATACCCATCCGATGCAGCGCTGTAGTACAGGAACGTGATGGCGTCCCCGGTGGCGTCCAGTCGCTTGCAGCGCACGAAAGGCAGCACCTCATCGGTAATGCGATAAATCACGGAGGCGCCGGTCATGGTAGTGAGCGTACCCCAATTCACACCATCCAGGCTGACTTCGACGCGGACTGAGGAGGAGCCCGTCAGACCAATCAGTTGGAACAGGTGAAAGCGCATTTCCCGCCGATCGTATTCGTCGCTGACCGTATTGGCGGCGGCAGCAATGTTGTCGAACAACTTCAGCAGATTGGATGAGTCGCGGGGTGGCATATTGGGAATTATTTGAAGCTCTGACCATCGTCGGCGCAATAGGCCAGCAACAGGATCTTGTCGTTAGCGTCCACCGGGGCGTCGAGGCGGATTGCGCGGAAATATGGGAAGACGCCCTGTCCGGCGCGGTAGATGACGGATTGCCCGGTCATATCCTCGAGCGTTGTCCAGTTGGTACCATCACAACTGACTTGAATGCGCACCGAATCGGTGACACGCGGGCCCACAAGGTGAAAAATGAAGTAGCGGAGCCAGCGACGTTCGTACTCGGTCGATACCGTATTCTGCGCAACCACAGCAGCATTGCTGAACAGCGTGATGAGTTGTGATGGGGTCTTGGTCGCGGCCATTCTGAACTGTGCTGTGAATTATTCTTCTTCGCAAGATGGAGCTTCGTAGGTGTCGACTGCGATTTTGGCGGCTCGTCTGGCCGCAGCGCGATCAGCAGCCTGTTGCCGCGTCCGGGCTTTGTGGTGCGGATGACAAAGGGTCTGCAGATTGTCCAGTGAGCACTGTCCGCCCCCGGCATACACCGGGATGATGTGGTCGACATCATAGGGGGTGGTGCGTTCCGGGTTCCAGCCGGCAGCCTTCAGGCGCGCCAGACGGTTCGAATATGCTGCGCGCCACTGCGCTGCCCGGCGTCGCCATATCCGGACAGCCCGCTCGTAGCGGGCTCGCAGGAATTCGCCACGCCAGCTCCTACCGGCGCGAAACCGCGGATCCGAATGATTTGGTGCCATGCCCCATTGGCCCCGCTTGATGCGCTTCCAAAACTCCATGGTGTCGAGGCCGCACTCCCGGCAGATTCCTTTGTCGCGCTCGAATACCCGCCGGCGAATATACTCCGGATCGTTCGCCTCCTTGTATTTCCGTACGCACGCATCGGAATACCATGTCTGGCGCGGCCGAACCGGATATTGTCCGC
>CALMFQ010000393.1 GCA_937863215.1 uncultured Pseudomonadota bacterium | reverse complement strand
AGACGTTGAACAGGAAGTTCATCACATCGCCATCCTTGACGACGTATTCCTTGCCTTCGGAACGCATCTTGCCGGCTTCTTTGGCGCCCTGCTCACCCTTGAAGGCGATGAAATCTTCAAAAGTAATAGTCTGTGCGCGGATGAAGCCGCGCTCAAAATCGGTGTGAATCACGCCCGCCGCTTGCGGTGCAGTGTCGCCAATGTGAATGGTCCAGGCGCGTACTTCCTTCACCCCAGCGGTGAAGTAGGTTTGCAGTCCGAGCAATTTGTAACCAGCACGAATCAGGCGGTTCAGGCCGGGCTCTTCCAGGCCCATGCTGGCAAGGAATTCAACCTTGTCTGCGTCTTCCAGATCGGCGATTTCCGATTCGATCGCGGCGCACAGCGCCACTACCGGCGCACCTTCCTTGGCGGCCAGCGCGCTCAGGCGATCCAGATGCGGGTTGTTGCCGAAGCCGTCTTCGGCAACGTTGGCTACATACATTGCCGGTTTGATGGTCAGCAGGCACAGCGGTTTCAGTAGCAGCTTTTCTTCATCGCTGAGTGTGAAGCTGCGCACCGGCTTGGCTTCATTCAGATGCGGCAGCAGCTTGTCCAGCACGGCGATCAGCTTTTGCGCTTCCTTGTCGCCGGAGCGGGCTTTTTTCACATCGCGCGCATGGGCTTTTTCAACCGTGGTCAAGTCGGCCAGCGCCAGCTCGGTGCCAATGGTTTCGATATCGGAAATCGGATCGACCTTGCCGGCAACGTGAACGATGTTCTCATCCTCGAAACAGCGCACCACATTAACGATGGCGTCGGTCTCGCGGATGTTGGCGAGAAACTGGTTGCCCAGGCCTTCGCCCTTGGATGCACCGGCAACCAGGCCGGCGATATCGACAAACTCGACAATCGCATGCTGCACTTTCTGCGGCTTGATGATTTCCGACAGCTGCGCCAAACGCACATCCGGCACCTCGACGATGCCGACGTTCGGCTCGATGGTGCAGAACGGATAGTTGGCTGCTTCAATGCCGGCCTTGGTCAGGGCGTTGAACAGGGTGGATTTGCCGACATTGGGCAAACCGACGATGCCACATTTCAGACTCATGATTTCGCTTCCGTAGATACCGCCTTGGGTTTTGGCGGCGTATGCAATTGATGCATGGCCTTGGGAAAATCTCCCTTGCGCAGCAGCGGCAACACCTTCAGCGACGCCTCGATGGCATCGTCGATTACCCGTTGCTCTTCCTGCCGCGGCGGCTTCAACACAAAATTGGCGACTTCGTTACGGTCGCCGGGGTGACCGATGCCGATACGCATCCGCCAGAAATTCGCGCTGCCCAGATGGGCGATGATGTCCCTCAGGCCGTTATGCCCGCCATGCCCGCCACCCTGCTTGAGCTTGGCAGCTCCCGGCGGCAGATCCAGCTCGTCGTGCACCACCAGAATCTGCTCCGGTGAAATCTTGTAGAAGCGTGCCAGACTGACGACGGCAATGCCACTGCGGTTCATGTAGGTTTGCGGCTGCAGCAGCCACAGCTCGTCGCCGGCGTTACCGGCACGCGCAGCCACGCCGTGAAACTTGCTGTCGACACGCAGCTCGACCCGCTCGTCGTGAGCAACACAATCCACCCACCAGAAACCGGCGTTATGCCGGGTGGACACATATTCGACGCCGGGATTACCCAGGCCGACGATCAGCTTGATACCTGCAGACATGTTTCGATCCTGAATGGACAAACGGCCCGCCGACCGGTATTAGCGGAGCAGCGAGCCGTTGCTTCGGGCAGAAACGCTTATTCAGCCGCTTCTTCGCCACCAGCCTTGCCGGAGCAATTGGCCACGGTCTGGTTGTCGCCGCGGTGCAGCGCCACCAGCTCAACACCGGCCGACAGTTTCAGATCCGACATGTGGATCGACTGACCTGCGCCCAGATTGGCCAGATCGACTTCGATGAACTCCGGCAAATCGGCCGGCAGGCAGCTGACTTCGACTTCGTTCAGTACGTGGCTGACGATACCGCCACCCAGTTTCACGCCCGGAGCGACATCGGCGTTGACGAAGTGCAGCGGCACCTTGATGTGCAGCTTGGTGTTCGGATCAACACGCTGGAAATCGATGTGCAGGATCAGCTGGCGGAACGGGTGATGCTGTACGTCACGCAGCAATACTTTCTCAACCTGACCATCGATATTCAGGCTCAGCACCGAAGCGTGGAACGCTTCAACGCGCAGCGCGTGAAAAATCGAGTTGTGATCCAGCGTTACTGCCTGCGCATCCTTGCCAGCACCGTAGACGATGGCAGGAACACGACCGGCGTTACGCAGGCGGCGGCTCGCTCCGGAACCCTGCTCAGCACGGGCTTGTGCAATTACTTCAAAGTTCATGCTAATTACCTCAAAAATGACGCATCCGCGACCAGATACGCCGTTACAAAATGCGCCGCCTTGCGGCAACGCAGAAAAACTTAATCGACAAACAGAGTACTGACCGACTCTTCGTTGCTGATGCGACGCATGGTCTCGGCCAGCAGGCTGGCAATGCTTACCACACGGACGCGGTCACAGGCCTTGGCTTCATCGGACAGCGGAATGGTGTCAGTCACTACCAGCTCGTCCAGATCGGACGCCTTGATGCGCTCAATCGCAGCCCCCGACAGTACCGGGTGTGTGGCATACGCCAGCACTCGCTCGGCGCCATGCGCCTTCAATGCCTGAGCGGCCTTGCACAGGGTATTGGCGGTATCGACCATATCGTCCATGATCAGGCAGGTACGGCCGGATACATCGCCGATGATGTGCATCACCTCGGCCACATTGGCCTTAGGGCGACGTTTGTCGATGATCGCCAGATCGGTGTTCAGTTGCTTTGCCATGGCTCGGGCACGCAGCACACCGCCGACGTCCGGCGAAACCGTGATCAGGTTTTCATAACCCTTGGCGCGCACGTCATCCAGCAGCACCGGAGTGGCATAAATATTGTCGACCGGAATATCGAAGAAACCCTGAATCTGGTCGGCATGCAGATCGACAGTCAGTACACGGTCAACACCGGCACTGGTCAGCATGTTGGCAACCACTTTGGCGGAAATCGGCACGCGCGCCGAACGCGGGCGGCGATCCTGACGCGCATAACCCATATAAGGAACGGCGGCGGTGATCCGGCCGGCCGAGGCGCGTTTCAGCGCATCCACTGCCAGCATGACTTCCATCAGATTATCGTTGGTCGGCTGACAGGTTGACTGCAGCACAAATACGTCACGGCCACGCACGTTCTCCAGCAACTCGACGGTTACCTCGCCGTCGCTGAAGCGGCCGACAGAAATGCGTCCCAGCGAAATATCCAAGTGGCGGACCACATCTTCCGCCAGTTTCGGATTCGCGTTACCGGTAAATACCATCAGTCCGTCGTAGGCCATGCGCACCTCGCAATAACAAAAAAAGCGTGTAAACGATTACACGCTTTTTCGGATTGGTTTGGCTGGGGAGGTAGGGATCGAACCTACGAATGCCGGAATCAAAATCCGGTGCCTTACCACTTGGCGACTCCCCAAGAGAAATCGTTTCAAGGCAGCCATGTCAGTAACGGATGAGCATCCAGCCCCTGAGCAACAACTCCTTGCATTTCGGCGGGCGCCGATTCTAACACGCCTTGCGCTTGCTGTCGCGAACTAAATTCGGCAAACACACAAGCACCGGACCCGGTCATTTTTGCCGTTCCGAACTGCGACAACCAATCAATGGCTTGCTGCACCTGCGGAAACATTTCGCAAACAACCGACTGCAAATCGTTGCGGGTCGGCGCGTCAGAGAAGTCCGGCACTTTAATGGCAGGCGTATCTCTTGTCAAGCCATCGGCAGTAAAAACTTTCGCCGTCGGCACTGCGACCGGCGGAATCAGCACTACATACCACGCCGGCGGCAGCGCAACAGCGTGTAACTCTTCACCGATCCCTTCGGCGAAAGCGTTTTGCCCGAAAATGAATACCGGCACATCGGCACCAAGCTGCAACCCCAGTTGCTGCAACTGCGCGCGACTGAAGCCGGTCTGCCACAGACGATTCAACGCAATCAGCGCAGTGGCGGCATCCGAGCTGCCACCACCCAGTCCGCCTCCCATCGGCAAGCGCTTGTCGATGCGCAGCGTCACCCCATGCCGACAGCCGCTGGCCTGCTGCAGCAAACGCGCAGCGCGCACTACCAGATCGGACTCCGCCGGCACGCCCGGCAAGGGGTTGGCGTGTACGACCTGCCCGTCGGCGCGCAAATCGAACTGCAGGGTATCGGCGAAATCGATGAAGCGGAATACGGTTTGCAGCAGATGGTAGCCATCCGGACGACGCCCGGTGACATGCAGGAACAGGTTGAGCTTGGCCGGTGCCGGGCAGGCCAGTCGGGTTGGGTTCACGGCTGAAAATTCCATTGATGAATGGCGAGTCGGATTTCCAATCCCTGCCGCTTGAGCACCATGCGTGCAGGTACCGCCGGCGGGCCGGTGAATTCCGGATAGTCGATTTGCCAACCGCGCTGCGTCAGCGCATAGGATTCGCCGCGCACTGCCGACTCGCTGGCAAAGCCGGGCTGCGGTACGCCGCGGATCCAGTACTGCAGGCCGGACAAGGGCAACTCCCAGCCCAGCACTTCGCTGCTCAAGACCTCCACCGCCGGCGACTGGTAGCGCCGGCCATCGGCCAGCTCCAGCTGCACCCCGGCAGCGTCGCGCCTGAGCTGGGCCAAAGTCTGGCCCAGCGGAGTTTCGAGCGTCAGATTGTCGTCGGCGCGCACATGGCGCCAGGAAAAATTACCGCTGTCCGCCCGCCCGTCGTAGCGCACGGCGATACGGCCGGAAACGGCAAACGCCGGGTCGGTATCCGCTGCGCCCGGCAGCGTTCCGGCAACGCCGGGTGCCGTCGCGCAACCGCCCAAACCAAGCAAAGCCAGCCCGCACAGGCTGGCACACAACGCCGTACGCATCAATGATCGAGGCGCTTGATGACCTGCATCAACGTTTCATGCCCCGGATTTTCCTTCAGCGAACCCTGCCACATGGTACGGGCCTCGCCGCGCTTGCCCATTGCCCACAACACCTCGCCCAGATGCGCGGCAATTTCCGGATCGGTTTTCGCGGTGTAGGCACGATTCAGATAATCCAGGCTTTCGTCCAGCTTGCCCATCCGGTACTTTACCCAGCCCATGCTGTCGAGGATGAATGGATCGTTGGGTTGTAACTTGAGCGCCTTTTCAATCAGCACCAGCGCTTCGTCGAGCCGCTCGGTCCGGTCGGCCAGTGTATAGCCGAGAGCATTCAGCACCATCGAGTCTTCCGGGCGCTGCTTGAGGATTTCGCGCAAATCGCGTTCGGATTCGGCCAGCAAATCCAGCCGCTCGGCAATCATCGCGCGATCGTAGAGCAGGTCGTTATTGCCCGGATACTGCTTCAATGCGGTATCCAGCACCTCGTACGCACGCCGGTATTCCTTTGCATCGCGCAACGACTGGGCCTTGAGCTGCTGCAGGCCGATTTTCTGCTCGGTGGTAACCGTCGGCACCGTATCGAGATGAGTCAGCGCCCGATCCAGCTGGTTCTGTTTGACCAGCAAGCGCACATAGCGTGCCTGTGCCGCCAGGAAACGTTCGCCCGAATCGATGGCCAGAAACGCTTTGCCCGCCTCGTCGAGCTTGCCCATGTCTTCATAGGCCTGGCCAAGCATGAAATTGACTGCCGAAGCATCCTTCAGCTGCAGTTTCTGTGCATCGAGCAAAGTCGTCACCGCTGCCTGCGGGTCTTTCATTTCCAGCGACAGCCCGGCGTAGGCCAGCATGGCCTCCAGGCTGCGCGGATCGGTATCGACCAGTATCTTCATTTGTTCGCGCGCCGCCGGGTACAGCTTGGCCGCCGCCAGCAGCCGCGCATAATTCTGGCGCACGTCGCGCGACTTGGGGAAACGATGCAGGTGCTCACCCAGATATTCGCGCGCCTTATCCTGCGAAGTACGCTGCAACAACTGCGCATGAAACAGCGCGGCCAACTCCCAGTCCGGACGCAACTGTTCCGCCGCACTGACTTCCTTATCCGCCAGCTCGTACTGCCCGGCACGCCAGGCCAGCGCACCCACGGTAAAACGCGCCTCGGCTATGTTCGGATACGGCTGGGCCAGCCTGGCAGCGAACCGCACCATTGCCTCGCGATCGGTCTGCTTGATCATCAGGTCGTGCAGCTCAAGCCAGACCTGCGGCAGTTGTGCCGGCATGCCGGCAAACACCTGCTGTACCACCGGCTCGGCCTCGTCATAGCGGCCTTCCTTGAGCAGCAGCGCCAGCAGCATATGGCGCGCCTGCATCGATGCCGGATCGCTGTCGGCCCACGCCTTGGCGCCTTCGGTCGCCTTTTTCAGATTGCCGGTATACAGACCGATTTCGGTCGCGCGACGCGCAATGCGCGGATCGTGCGAACGTTTCAGCAAATCCGAGTAGGCGCCGTTGGCGATATCGGCACGCCGGCGCTGCAGGCCGATTTCACCGACCAGCATATCGAACAGGATATCTTCCGACAGCGCCTGTGGTGGAAATTGACCGGTATTTGCCGCTGGCTGGCTGGCAGAAGCTCCATCATCGTCATCCACCACTGCAATCAGCTCGTTGCCGTTCGGCGCCGCCGGTGGAGCAAGCTGCGCGCAGCCGG
>CALMFQ010000392.1 GCA_937863215.1 uncultured Pseudomonadota bacterium | reverse complement strand
TCGTCTGGTGTTGAGCCGTCTTGGGGATCAAGGTCGTCTGTATTCCTTCGACAAGGATCCGCTGGCGATTGCCACGGCGGAACAGATTAATGATCCGCGCTTCCAGATCGTGCATCAGGGCTTTGCCACCATGGAAGCCGCGTTGCGTGAACGCGGGGTGGAAGCGGTGGATGGGATTCTGCTTGATCTGGGGATTTCCTCGCCGCAGATCGACGATGGGGCGCGCGGTTTCAGTTTTCGTTTTGATGCACCGCTGGACATGCGCATGGATACCACGCGTGGCCAGACTGCGGCGCAATGGCTGAACAGTGCCGCCGAGGCGGATATTTACAGGGTGATCAAGGATTATGGCGAAGAGCGGTTTGCTAAACAGATTGCAAGAGCGATTGTTGCGCGCCGAGCGGAGCGGCCAATCGATACAACTCGACAACTTGCCCAGCTCGTGGCGGAGAACGTCCGTAAGCGTGAACCGGGCCAGGACCCGGCGACGCGAAGCTTTCAGGCTATACGGATTTTCATCAATCAGGAGCTTGAGGAGCTTGCGCTAGTGTTGCCGCAGGCCTTGCGCATGCTGAAACCGGGCGGGCGGCTGGCTGTGATCAGCTTCCACTCGCTGGAGGATCGCATCGTCAAGCGTTTCATGAAGGACGCGGCGGAAACCGATCATCTGCCGAGCAAGCTGCCGGTGCGCCAGTCGGAGCTGGCCGGCGCCAGGCTGAAGCTGATCGGCAAGCCGGTGCGGCCGGGGGAAGCGGAAGTCGGCAATAATCCGCGCGCCCGCAGTGCCATCATGCGGATTGCCGAGCGGACGACGGTGCCGCTATGACCCGGCTGAATTTGTTGTTGCTGGCGATATTGATTGCCTGCGCGCTGAGTGTGGTGACTTCACAACACAAGGCGCGCAAATTGTTTATTGAGCTGCAGAAAGCCCAGAAATTCAGCCAGGAACTGGATATCGAATGGGGTCGGCTGCAGCTGGAGCAAAGTACCTGGGCGATGCATTCGCGCATTGAATCGATCGCCTCGCAGCAGTTGTCGATGCGTGTGCCGGATGCGTCGCGCATCCAGGTCATGCCGGGACAGGTATCGGCAGCGCCGCAGCCGGCATTGCCGGGCGCGCGGCCGGACAAACCGGCTGCCGCACCGGCAGCAGCACCGCAACCCGCTACGCAACAGCAGTCTGCGCAGCCGCAACCACAGCAGTAAACAGGGAACGCCGGGCGGCTTGTCCGGTTGTTGAGAGAGAAATGTATACGGCCAACGCAAACAAGAATGTTCGCCTTCCGCAATGGCGCAGCTACACGCTGATGGCCGCGCTGGGGGTCGGCTTCGCCGCGTTGATCGGACGCGCTGCCTATCTGCAGGGTTTTCACCGCGAATTTCTGCAGGAACAGGGTGACGCGCGCTACAGCCGTACGCTGACCCTGCCTGCCAATCGCGGCATGATTCTCGACCGCAATGGCGAGCCGCTGGCGATCTCCACGCCGGTGCAATCGATCTGGGCCAGCCCGTCGGAAATGGATGTGCCGCTGTCGAAACAGCAGGTGCAGATGCTGGCGAAGATGCTCGACGTCAAGCCGGACGAAATCCAGAAAAAACTCGCCGACAAAAAGCGCAACTTCATTTACCTCAAGCGCCAGATTCAGCCGGAGGTGGCCGACGAGATCATCGCGCTCAAGCTGCCCGGTATTTTCAAGCAGGAAGAATATCGCCGCTATTATCCGGCCGGCGAGGTGATTGCACATGTGGTCGGCGCCACCGGCATCGACGACATGGGCCAGGAAGGCATTGAGCTGACCAAGAACGCAGTACTGGCCGGCAAGTCCGGCAGTCGTCATGTGATCAAGGATCGGCGCGGCTACATCGTCGAAGACGTGACCAGCATCGTCAAGCCCAGGGACGGTGAAAGCCTGACGCTGTCGATCGATCGCAAGCTGCAGTATCTGGCCTATCGCGAGCTGAAAGCGGCGGTGGAAAAGAATCGCGCCAAGGCCGGCTCGATCGTGGTGCTCGACGCCAAGACCGGCGAAGTACTGGCGTTGGCCAATCAGCCATCGTACAACCCGAACTACCGCGGCCCGGTGGACAAGAGCGTGCTGGAGCGCAAACGCAATCGCGCCTTGACCGATATGTTCGAGCCGGGCTCGACGCTGAAGCCGTTTGCCGCCGCAGGCGCGCTGGAGGCGGGCACATTCCGCCCCGACACCGTGATCGATACCATGGGCGGTCACATGTCCATCGGCCCGGCGACGATCAACGATGCACACGCGCACGGCGCACTGACGGTGGAGCAGGTGATCCAGGTGTCGTCCAACGTCGGCGCCGCCAAGATGGCGTTGTCGCTGGAGCCGGAATACTACTGGAAACTGTTTACCAACGTCGGTTTCGGTCAGGTACCGCACACCGGCTTCCCGGGCGAATCGCCGGGCCGGGTGCGGCCGTGGAAAACCTGGAAGCCGATCGAGCAGGCGACCATGTCGTACGGCCACGGCATTACCGTATCGCTGATCCAGCTGGCGCGTGCCTATATGGTTTTCACCAACGACGGCGAAATCAAGCCGGTGACATTCTTCAAGCAGGTTGCGCCACAGGCCGGGCACAAGGTGATTTCCAGCGAGACCTCGGCGGCACTGCGCAAGATGCTGCAGATGGTGGTCAGCCCGGAAGGCACCGCGCCGCGCGCGCAGGTGGTCGGCTATCACGTCGGCGGCAAGACCGGTACTGCGCACAAGCAGGAAGGCGGCGGTTATGCGGCAAACAAATACATCGGTTCGTTCGTCGGTTTTGCGCCGGCTACCAACCCGCGCCTGATCATTGCGGTGATGATCGATGAGCCGAGTGCCGGCCAGTATTACGGCGGCACGGTGGCGGCGCCGGTATTCGCCAATGTGATGACCGGTGCGCTGCGCATTCTCGGTGTGCCGAACGATGCGCCGGTAGAAAATATCGTGTTGCCGAACCCGGCGCAGCCGGAACTTAAAGAGGACGTGATGTGATGCGTGCCGTCTTCGATTTCCACGATCTGAACAAGCTCGGCGTGCCGCTCAAGCGCGTGGTTGCCGACAGCCGCAAAGTACAGCCGGGCGACGTATTTCTCGCCTGCATGGGCGAATATCAGGACGGGCGCAATTTCATCGCTCAGGCGCTGGCCGCCGGTGCCGCTGCCGTATTGTGGGAACAGGACGATTTCAGCTGGAACCACGCGTGGCAAGTGCCACATCTGGCCGTGCCGGGGCTGCGCTGGCTGGCCGGTTCGATTGCAGCGCATGTGCACGGCGATCCGTCGCGCCACATGCCGGTGATCGGCGTGACCGGCACCAATGGCAAGACTTCGATCAGCCACTGGCTGGCGCAGGCGCTGAGCGCGCTGGGGCGCAAGACAGCGGTGATCGGCACCGTTGGCAATGGCTTCTGGGGCGCGCTGGAAGGCAGCACCCACACTACGCCCGACCCGGTTTCGCTGCAGGAAAAACTCGCCGGTTACCGTGCCCAGGGCGCGCAGTGCATGGCAATCGAGGTGTCGTCGCACGGGTTGGATCAGGGCCGGGTCAACGGCACGCATTTTGAAGTCGCAGTGTTCACCAACCTGACGCGCGATCACCTCGATTACCACGGCGACATGGAGAGCTACGGCGAAGCCAAGGCCAAGCTGTTTGCCTGGCCGGAGTTGCGCCACGCGGTAATCAACAGCGACGACGAGTTCGGCCGCCAGCTCGCCGCCAACGCCGAACGTGCCGGTGTGAAGGTATGGCGTTATGGTCTGCAGGCCGGCGATCTGCATTGTCGCGATCTGCAAATCGATTCTGCCGGCGTGAGCATGACCGTCGTTACCCCGCTGGGCGAAGCGCCGTTGCGCAGCCGGCTGCTGGGCGAATTCAACGTCGCCAACCTGCTTGCCGCGCTCGGCAGCATGCTGGCGTTGCAGGTGCCGCTGGCCGATGCGGTGGTGGCGCTGCAGCAGATCATGCCGGCGCCGGGGCGGCTGCAGACCGTCAACCACGGCGGCAACGAGCCGCTGGTGGTGGTCGATTACGCGCACACGCCGGATGCGCTGGAAAAAGTATTGAGTACCCTGCAGGCAGTCAAGCCGGCCGGGGCAAAGTTGTATTGTGTGTTTGGCTGCGGCGGCGATCGCGATCCGGGCAAGCGCCCGCTGATGGGCAAGGCCGTTTCCTGGCTGGCCGATGTCGCGGTGGTGACCAGCGACAATCCGCGCAGCGAAGATCCGCAACACATCATCGAACAGATTCTGACTGGCATGGGCAAGGCCGCAAAAGTGGAACAAGACCGGGCAGCCGCCATCGACTGGGCCATAGAGCAAGCCCAGTCTGGCGATATCGTACTGCTAGCCGGCAAAGGTCATGAGGAATATCAGCAAGTGCAAGCCGTAAAACTGCCGTTCAGCGATGCCGCCGTGGCACGCGCGGCGCTGGCCAAGCGTGGGGGTGCAGCATGACCCAGCCGATGATGACGCTCGCGCAAGCGGCAACAGCGTTGCAAGGCGAAACCTCCGCGCCGGATGTGTCGTTCAGTCGAGTGAATACCGATAGCCGGGCGGTCGAGCCGGGCGATCTGTTCATTGCGCTCAAAGGGGAGCGCTTCGACGCCCACGACTTCGTAGTCCAGGCGCTTGCCGACGGCGCCGCAGCAGCACTGGTCAATCAAGGGTATCAGGGAGAGCCCGGCCAGCCACTGTTGCGCGTCGCCGACACGCACGTCGCGCTTGGCCAGCTGGCCGCCTGCTGGCGGCAACGATTCAGTCTGCCGGTGGCCGGCATTACCGGCAGCAACGGCAAGACCAGCGTCAAGGAGATGGTCGCCGCAATCCTCAACGCCGCTGTGGGCGAAGATCAGGTGCTGGCGACCCGCGGCAACCTCAACAACGATATCGGCATGCCGCTGACACTGTTGCGGCTGCGCGCCCAGCATCGTTACGCGGTGCTGGAAATGGGCATGAACCATCTGGGCGAGATTGCCTACCTGAGCAAGCTGGCACAGCCGAACGTGACTGTGATCAACAACGCCCAGGCGGCGCATCTGGAAGGTCTTGGCGATGTCGCGACCGTTGCGCGCGCCAAGGGCGAGATTTTCGCCGGCCTGCCAGCCGACGGCATCGCCGTGATCAACGCCGACGACGCGCATGCACCGATGTGGCGTGAACTGGCCGGGCAGCGCAAGCGCATCGAATTCGGGCTGCAGGCCGGCAATGTGCATTGCGATTTCAAGCTTGGCGTGTACGGCAGCGAATTGACACTGCACACGCCGATCGGCTCGGCGCCGCTGGCATTGCAGGTGCCTGGGCTGCACAACGTGCGCAACGCGCTGGCAGCGACCGCCGTCACGCTGGCGATGGGCATCGATCTGGCCGATGTGGTCAAGGGGCTGGCGGGTTTTGCCGGCGTCAAGGGGCGTCTGCAGCGCAAGCCCGGTGTGGCCGGTTCGACCGTGATCGACGACACCTACAACGCCAATCCGGATTCGGTGGCGGCGGCATTGAACGTGCTGTCGGCGCAGCTGGGCAAGAAATGGCTGGTGCTGGGCGATATGGGCGAGCTCGGCGCCAGCGCCGCCGCACAGCATTACGACATCGGCAATCTGGCGCGCAAGCGCGGGGTCGATCACGTGTTCTGCCTCGGCGATAACTCGCAACAGGCGGTAGCGGCATTCGGTGCCGGCGCGACGCATTACGCCACGCTCGAAGCATTGCTTGCCGATCTGCAGGCGCAAATCGGCAAGGGCGTGACGGTACTGGTCAAAGGCTCCCGTTTCATGCGCATGGAACGGGTGGTTGCGGCGCTGACTGCGGAAGGCGGGAAATAATATGTTGCTACTACTCGCACAATGGCTCGGCAACGAAGTCCGCGCATTCAATGTGTTCAATTACCTGACGTTGCGCGCGGTGCTGGCGATGGCTACCTCGCTGTGCATCTCGCTGATGCTCGGCCCGGCGGTGATTCGCAAGCTGACCGCAATGAAGGTCGGTCAGGCGGTGCGCAGCGACGGCCCGCAGACGCATCTGGTCAAGGCTGGCACACCGACCATGGGTGGCGTATTGATCCTGATGTCGATTGCGATCACCACCTTGCTGTGGGGCGACTTGACCAACAAGTATGTGTGGCTGGTGTTGGGCGTATTGCTGGCGACCGGCGTGATCGGCTTTGTCGATGACTACAAAAAGGTGGTCTACAAGGACCCGAAAGGTCTGTCGGGCAAGGCGAAAATGTTCTGGCAGTCGATCATCGCCATCGGCGCCGGGCTGTTCCTGACCAATACCGCGTCCTTGCCGGCCAATACCGAATTCATCGTGCCGTTTTTCAAACATATCGTCTATCCGTTTGGCGCTATTGGCTTCGTGGTGCTGACGTACTTCGTGATTGTCGGCACCAGCAACGCGGTGAATCTGACCGATGGCCTCGACGGTTTGGCAATCATGCCGACGGCGATGGTCAGCGCGGCGATGGCGATTTTTGCCTATGTTGCCGGCCACGCGTTGTTCGCCAAGTATCTGGGCTTGCCGCATATTCCCGGAGCCGGCGAACTGGCGGTGTTCTGCGCCGCGATCGGCGGTGCCGGTCTCGGCTTTCTCTGGTTCAACGCCTATCCGGCCGAAGTGTTCATGGGCGATGTCGGTGCGCTGGCGCTGGGCGCGGCGCTCGGTACCGTAGCGGTGATCGTGCGGCAGGAAATCGTGCTGTTCATCATGGGCGGGGTGTTCGTGATGGAGGCGATTTCGGTGATGGTGCAGGTCGGCTCGTTCAAGCTTACCGGCCGGCGCGTGTTCCGCATGGCGCCGTTGCATCATCACTATGAGCTGAAAGGCTGGAAGGAAACGCAGGTCGTGGTGCGTTTCTGGATCATCACCATCGTACTGGTGCTGATCGGTTTGTCGACATTGAAACTGCGGTAAGGCGATGGACTATACAGGCAAAAAAATAGTCGTACTCGGGATGGGCGAAACCGGCCTGTCCGCCGCGCGCTGGCTGCACGAGCGCGGTGCGCGCGTGCGCATTGCCGACAGCCGCGGCGTGCCGCCGCACCTGGACAAGCTGCGCAACGATTTCACCTATGCCGAGGTGTTCACTGGCCCGTTCAACGAAGACACCTTTGCCGGCTGCGACCTGGCGGTAATCAGCCCGGGCGTGCCGGTCGCCACCCCGGCGATTGCCGAAGCGATTGCCGGCGGCCTGCCGGTGATCGGCGATATCGAGCTGTTTGCCGCAACCATTCGCGGCTGGAAATCCAAAGTCATCGCCATTACCGGCGCCAACGGCAAGACCACCGTTACCACGCTGGTTGGCCAGATCTGCATGGATGCCGGGCTGGAAACCGTGGTTGCCGGCAACATCGGCCTGTGCGTGCTGGATGCGCTGAGCAATCTCAATGGCCGTCAGCCGGATGTATTCGTACTGGAACTGTCGAGCTTCCAGCTCGAAACCGTACATTCGTTGCGTCCGGATGTCGCGGTAGTGCTGAACGTGACCGAAGATCACATGGATCGCTACCACGGCATGGAAGAATATGCCGCTGCCAAGGCGCGCATTTTCCATGGCGATGGCGTGATGGTGTTGAACCGCCAGGATCAATGGTGCCGCAATATGGCGCAAGCCGGTCGCACGACTGTTTGGTTCGGCCTGGATAGCGCTGCCAGCGATGTGGATTATGGCCTGACCAGACGCCACGACGAATTGTGGCTGGCACGCGGCAGCCAGCCGCTGTTGCCGGTCGGCGACATGCAATTGATCGGCCTGCACAATGCCGCCAACGCGCTGGCGGCTGCGGCGCTGTGCCACGCAATCGGCATCGGCGATGAGTCGATTCTGGAAACCCTGCGTCGCTTCAAGGGCCTGGCGCATCGGGTGGAGTTCGTTGCCAGCGTTAATGGCGTGGCTTATTACGACGATTCCAAGGGCACTAACGTTGGTGCTACCGTGGCTGCGCTGAATGGCATGCAGCAACCGGTGGTGTTGATTGCCGGCGGCGACGGCAAGGGGCAGGATTTTACTCCGCTGCAGCCTGCGGTAGAGCGTATCTGCCGTGCCGTAGTGTTGATCGGCCGCGATGGCCCGCGCTTGCGCGGGGCTCTTGCCGGCGGCAAGGTGCCGCTGCTCGATGCCGCCGACATGGATGCCGCAGTAGCCGAAGCGGCGCGTCTCGCTCATGGCGGCGACGCGGTATTGATGTCGCCGGCCTGCGCCAGTCTCGACATGTTCCGCAATTATGCTCACCGCGCCGAAGTCTTCATCGCCGCAGTCAAAAGCCTGCCGGGAGCGCATGCATGATTGCCTCGGCACAGAAACTCTATGCCGGCCTGCGCAAGCCGCGTACCCCGTCGGCCTACGATCAGGCCGTGGTGTGGATCACGCTGGTGCTGCTGGCGATCGGTTTTGTCATGGTTTATTCAGCCTCGATTGCGATGGCCGAAGGCGACAAGGATACCGGCTACAAGGCAACCTATTTCGCGGTGCGTCACGGCGTGTTCCTGCTGGTGGCGCTGGCCGCGGCGGTGGCTGCGTTTCAGGTACCGATGCGCATGTGGCAGCAGTATTCGCCGTACCTGTTCCTGATCGGTTCGGTGTTACTGATCATGGTGCTGATTCCGCACGTCGGGCGCGAGGTCAATGGCTCGAAGCGCTGGCTGTCGCTGATGGTGATCAACCTGCAGCCGTCCGAGCTGATGAAGTTCTTCGTCGTGCTGTATGCCGCCGACTACACGGTACGCAAGGCGTCGTACATGCATAGCCTGGTCAAAGGCTTCTTCCCGATGTTCCTGGTAATGCTGTTTACCGGTTTCCTGCTGCTGTCGGAGCCGGACTTCGGCGCATTTGCGGTGATTACTTCGATCGCGATGGCGGCGCTGTTTCTCGGCGGCTTCAACTGGCGCCTGTTCGCCGGGCTGGTGGTGATGCTGGTGATCGGCTTTGCCACCATCATTCTCGCATCGCCGTATCGGCGCCAGCGCCTGTTCGGTTTCATGGACCCGTGGTCCGATCCGTACGGCAAGGGCTACCAGCTATCGCACTCGCTGATCGCGTTCGGCCGTGGCGAATGGAGCGGCGTCGGTCTTGGCGGCAGTGTCGAGAAGCTGTTCTATCTGCCGGAAGCGCACACCGATTTCCTGATGGCGGTGATTGCCGAGGAAATGGGTTTCGTCGGTGTCACCATCGTGGTGCTGCTGTTCACCTTCCTGATCCTGCGTACGTTTCATATCGGCATGCAGGCAAGCAAGCTGGGGCGCGATTTCAATGCGCTGGTGGCGCAAGGAATCGGCGTCTGGTTTGGCGTGCAGTCGTTCATCAATATGGGCGTGAACATGGGCCTGCTGCCGACCAAGGGCCTGACCTTGCCGCTACTGTCGTTCGGCGGCTCGGGTATTGTCGCCAACCTGATCGCACTTGGTGTGCTGCTGCGCGTGGATTGGGAAAACCGCCAGCTGATGCGGGGCTACAGCGTATGAACGGCCAGACCATCATGATCATGGCCGGCGGCACCGGCGGCCACGTATTCCCTGCTCTGGCGCTGGCCGACGCGATGAGGGCGCGTGGCTGGAACGTGGTCTGGCTCGGCACCGACGCTGGCATCGAAGCGCGCGTGGTGCCGCAGCGCGGCTACAAACTGGAAACGCTGGATATCGCCGGCATGCGCGGCAATGGCATCAAGCGCTGGCTGACACTGCCGCTGGTGTTGCTGAACGCATTCCGCCAGAGCGTCGGTCTGATCCGCAAGTATCAGCCGGCAGTGGTCGCCGGTTTCGGCGGTTATACCGCTTTCCCTGGCGGCATGATGGCAACGCTGCTGGGCAAGCCGCTGGTGGTGCATGAACAGAATTCGGTCGCTGGCCTGACCAACAAGGTGCTGGCGGCGGTGGCGGATGCAATCCTGACGGCGTTCCCGAGTGCTTTCCGCCTTGGCGGCAAGGTCCGGCTGGTGGGTAACCCGGTACGTGCCGATATCGCCGCAGTGGCCGAACCGGCGCAACGTTTCGTCGGCCGCAGCGGAGCGTTGAAAGTACTGGTGGTCGGCGGCAGCCTCGGTGCCGTGGCGCTGAACGACAACGTGCCCAAAGCACTGGCGCTGATCCCGCCAGCCGAGCGGCCGCAGGTAACGCATCAGGCCGGCGTGAAAAATATCGATGCGTTGCGCGCCAATTACGCGCAGGCCGGTGTCGAGGCCAGTTGCGTGGCGTTCATCGACAATATGGCGCAAGCGTACGCCGATGCCGATCTGGTGATCTGCCGCGCCGGCGCGTTGACCGTGGCCGAACTGGCCGCAGCCGGTGTCGCCAGCGTGCTGGTGCCATACCCGCATGCGGTGGACGACCACCAGACCGGCAACGCCCGCTATCTGGCCGACAACCATGCCGCCGTGCTGCTGCAGCAACGCGACATGAACCCCGAACAACTGGCGACGCTGCTGCGCGGACTGAACCGCGACAAATTGCTCAACATGGCGCTGGCAGCGCGCAAACTGGCCAAGCCGCACGCAACCGACGATGTTGCGGTGACTTGCCTGGAACTGGCGAAATCATGAAACACAAGGTCAAGCGCATTCATTTCGTAGGCATCGGCGGCGTCGGCATGAGCGGCATTGCCGAGGTATTGCTGAATCAGGGCTTCAGCGTCAGCGGCTCGGATCTTGGCAGTAACGCCACCACCAAACGCCTCAAGGCGGCTGGTGCCAGGGTATTTGCCGGCCATGCGGCCGAGCAGGTTGCCGATGCCGATGTGGTGGTGACCTCGACTGCGGTCAAGGAAGACAACCCGGAAGTGCTGGAAGCCAAGGCACGCAAGATTCCGGTTGTGCCGCGCGCGATGATGCTGGCGGAATTGATGCGGCTGCGCCAGGGCATTGCGATTGCCGGTACCCACGGCAAAACCACTACTACCAGCCTGGTAGCTTCGATTCTCGGTGAGGCCGGGCTCGATCCGACCTATGTCATCGGCGGCAAGCTGGAAGCGGCCGGCACCAATGCCAAACTGGGCAAGGGCGAATTATTGGTGGCCGAGGCCGACGAATCGGATGCGTCGTTCCTGTACCTGAACCCGGTGATGGCGGTAGTCACCAATATCGACGCCGACCACATGGATACCTACGACCACGATTTCGGCAAGCTGAAACAGGCATTTGTCGATTTCATCCAGCACCTGCCGTTTT
>CALMFQ010000391.1 GCA_937863215.1 uncultured Pseudomonadota bacterium | reverse complement strand
GCAGAATTGCAGTTGGCGCCCGGCCCTCGTAGGCGCCAAACAAAGCATAATGCGCCAGCAAATCCGCGCCTGAGAACGGCGCCAGATCGGCATACTGCGACTTGTAAAAAGCCGCATCGAAATGGGCATTCGGCGCATAGCCCTTCGCCGCCCCTATCTCCACATAATGCTGCAGCGGATCGCCGGCATAGTTCTTCAGGCTGTCATCCAGCAGCGCACCGCCCGCATCGCGCACCTCGGCATAATGCGCCTGGTAATAACTGGCATCGAAAGACAAAAACTTGCCGCCGGTTTTCTTGCTCGCCTGCTCCAGCGCATTCTTGATATCTGTGTACGAAAATGCCATTTTTCCTCAATCCTCTCGGCTATACGCCAATAAATATAAGTATATTCTGATTATTAATCGCGAATGCCTGGATGCTCAATCATCCAGAAGGCTTAATCCAGAGCTCTGAATAGCAGAGCCGCCATCACGGGATTATAGAAAAAGGTCGCCCAATCGCTTTGGCTATATGAACACCAACATTGTTCCTGCCAACCCACTGACTCATACAAACGAAAACCCCGGCACAAACACGGCCGGGGTCATTACTAGCGCCAAACAATCAAGTGGGCATTTTTTCTGCTCGGTTTTCGGGGCTTAACCCAAACGCGGCTTGCATGCAGGCGCAGACGGCCAGTAACGGCGCCGCTTGGATAGCACAAGCGCCTCTCCAGCGAGTGGCTGATTGGTGCTGTGTTCAGTATCCAGCAAAGCAGGCAAAGCCGACAGTGCCGACTCACGGATTTGCAGCAACAAGCCAAGCTCACGCTGCAGCCTGGCAATATTGCGCTGGCAAAAATCCAGCTGTTCACACTGATCACGTGCCTGCAATGGCAAATCGGCCAGAGCATAGCGTTGCTCGCCGATCGTCAATACCGCTTCAGACATTCATTTCTCCAAAACCAACTACCCTGCCACTCAGCCTAACAACGGCACCTGCGAAGCCAGCAATGGCTGTAACGCCCCGATAGCACTCATGCGCGCAGCCTGAAGCACCTCCAGCTCGATACGTATTTGCGCTATCCGTTCGTCGCAATAACGGACCTGCTCGCAGCAGGCACGCGCCTGAGGCGACAGATCAGACAAGGGGTATTCTTTCCCGAAAAAACGCAGTTTCGGCCCGGACATCTGTTCTCCATCTGAAATGAAAAAGGCCAATTTTAGCCATTTTACTTTTGCGCACAGCGTGCCACCCACGGCTGGTTCCAGAATTCCGGGACGTCTTCCGCATGCTGATACAAATTCGCTCCGTCTATTGTTAGATCACCGTGCCAGTGGCTGCCATAGCGGCGCGACGGCGGGAGCTTACCAGTTATTTTGACGTGGACGTGCTCTTTTCGAGCAAGAAATGGGCAATCGATGGGGTCGGTCTGCTTATTTAAGAACTTACAGGGATAAGCTCTTAAATAAGCATCTTTGATGCGCTAGTGATGAAAAAGCCCTGCTGCAAAAACAG
>CALMFQ010000390.1 GCA_937863215.1 uncultured Pseudomonadota bacterium | reverse complement strand
ATGAGCACTTTACCCCCCTGCCCGCAATGCCAATCGGCCTACACCTACGAGGACGGCGCGATGCTGGTGTGCCCGGAATGTGCCCACGAATGGAACCCCGCAGCAGCGGCAGCGCAGGATGAACAGCGCGTCTGGAAAGATGCGCACGGCAATGTGCTGCAGGATGGCGACACGGTAACGCTGATCAAGGATCTGAAGGTCAAGGGCAGCTCGTCGGTGATCAAGGTCGGCACCAAGGTGAAGAACATCCGCCTGATCGAAGGCGATCACGATATCGATTGCAAGATCGAAGGCTTCGGCGCGATGCAGTTGAAGTCGGAATTCGTCAAGAAGGCATGACGTCGCGCGCCAGCCAGGCGCTACGGCAGGCACTGCCCTGCAGCCCAATACCGGCGCGCCCTCCAGCCATGCCTGCAAGCCGCTGCCAGAGCGGCTTGCAGGCCGGTATCACTTGCGTCGCAATGCCACGTGGTTACGGATCAGTTCGGCGGTCCGCTCGCGGATGATCTGGCCGCTGTAATCGGCGAGCCAGGTTTTCAGCAGGCCGCCGATGAACACATAGGTATCGCACGCCGCCATTGCCGGGTCGAGCCCCGACCGTAGCTGGCCCAGCTCTGCCGCCAGCGTGTAGGCGCGCGTCAGCTTGATGCAGATGTCGCTGCAATGGTCGAACATGCGCTCCAGCACGTGGGCAAATTCCTCCACGTATTCGCACTTCAGCGTCATGATCTCGTAGCTCTGGCGCATCAGACTGTCCTGCGCCAGCGCATCGAACATCGACAGGTAGAACGCCTCAATCGCGCCGAGCGGATCGGCCTCGTCGGGCTTGAACAAGGCCCCGTCGAATTTGTCCAGCAACGGCAACGTCACCTGTTCGCGCATCGCGTGGAACAGCTCTTCCTTGTTGTCGAAATGCCAATACACCGCGCCGCGCGTCACCCCGGCGGCACTGGCAATATTGTCGATGGTGGTGCGGCTGACGCCTTTTTCGGCAAAAACCCGGCGCGCGGCATCGATGATCTGCTGCCGTGTCAGCTCGGCATCGGCTTTGGTTTTCCTGACCATTCTTGTCTACTTTGACACTATACATACAACCTTGATTGTATATAATGTGCGATCAATCTGCCAATATTCCGGAGCTCACCATGCGCCAATCGCGTCCCAGCCCCTCTGCCATCCGCCCTCTGCTGCTTGCCCTGCTGATTGCCCCGGTCGCGCTGACCGGCTGTGGCGGCGATAAATCGAAAGACGCCGCTGCCGGCGCGATGATGAATATGGCGGTACCGGTGACCGCGCTGGCAGTGCAGCCGACCAGCGTCGCCACCTCGATCGAGGCGGTGGGCCAGACCGAAGGCGCGAAAGAGACCGAAGTGCGCGCCCGCGTCGGCGGCATCCTGCTGCAGCGCAGTTATGAAGAAGGTGCGGTGGTGAAGGCCGGCCAGAAGCTGTTCCAGATCGACCGTGCGCCGCTGGAAATCGCGCAGGCACAAGCCAGGGCGCAGCTGGCCGAAACCCAGGCGCGGGTCGAGCAGACCAATCGCGAAGCAGCGCGGCTGAAAAGCCTGCTGGCGCAGAACGCCATCAGCCAGAAGGAATACGACGACACCGTATCCGCCAATGCGATTGCCAAGGCCAATCTGCTGGCAGCGCAGGCCAAGCTGCGCGATGCCGAGTTGAATCTGTCGTACGCGCAGGTGACCGCGCCGATCGGCGGTGTCAGCGGCCGGGCGCAGAAATCCGAAGGCACGCTGGTCAGCACCGGTGCCGACAGCCTGCTGACCACGATTATCCAGACCGACCCGATCTGGGTACGCTTCAGCGTTGCCGACAGCGAGCTGGACAAGCTGCCGAAGCGCCAGCTGAACAAGCAGACGGTCAAGGGCGTGCAGGTGATCGGCGCCGACGGTGCCGAGCCGCTGTCGGGCAAGCTCAACTTCGCTGCCAGCAATATCGATCTGAAACTCGGCACGCTGCAGCTGCGTGCCGAATTGCCGAACGGCGACGGCGCGCTGCTGCCGGGCCAGTTTGTGCGCGTGCGCCTGCTCACCGGCGAACGCAGCGGCGTGTTCCTGGTGCCGCAAACCGCAGTGCTGAGTGGCGACAAAGGCAAATTCGTGTTCGTCGTCGGTGCCGATGGCAAGGCCGGGGTCAAGCCGGTGCAGACCGGTGACTGGCAAGGCAAGGACTGGATCATTCTCGGCGGCCTGCAAGCCGGCGATCGGATCATCGTCGATAACCTGATGAAAGTCCGTCCCGGTGCGCCGGTAAAAATCCAGCCCGCTGGCGCCAAACCGGCCGGCAAAGCGTAAGGAATAACCATGGCGCATTTTTTCATCAAACGACCGATTTTCGCCTCGGTCATCTCGATCATCATCGTGATCGCGGGCATCGTCGCCTCGCGCGTGCTGCCGGTGTCGCAATATCCGGAAATCGCCCCGCCGACGGTGACCATCAGCGCCAACTACGCCGGTGCCAGTGCCGAAACGCTGTCGCGTACCGTTGCGGCACCGATCGAGGAGCAGCTCAACGGCGTGGAAGGCTTGCTGTATTTCACTTCTTCCGCCTCTGCCAACGGCGCGCTGACGATTACCGCAACGTTCGAAGTTGGCACCAATGTCGATGCGGCCACGGTCAACGTCAACAACCGGGTGAAAATCGCCGAGCCGCGCCTGCCGGAAGAAGTACGGCGCAACGGCGTGATTGTGCAGAAAAAATCCAACGACATCCTGCTGGTGGTGGCGCTGGGCTCGCCTGACAACAGTCACGACACCCTGTTCCTGAGCAATTTTGCCGCAATCAATCTGGTGGACGATCTGAAACGTGTGCCGGGTGTCGGCGACGTGACCATTTTCGGCGCACGCGACTACTCGATGCGCGTCTGGCTCAAGCCGGACCGCATGGCCAAACTCGGCATCACCGCCACCGACATCGCCAACGCCATCCGCGCACAGAACGCCCAGTACGCAACCGGCAAGATCGGCCAGGAGCCGGCACCCAGCTCGCAGCAACTGGTATTCACCGTAACGGCCAAGGGGCGCATGCTGGAGCCGGAAGAATTCGGCAACATCATCCTGCGTGCCAGCGGCCCGGATGGCATCCTGCGGCTGAAAGACGTGGCCCGTATCGAGCTCGGCGCACAGAACTACGATATGGCAACCGCACTGGACGGCAAACCGAACGTCGGGCTGGCGGTATTCCTGCAGACCGGCGCCAACGCGCTGGCGGTGGCCGATGCGGTACGCGCCAGAATGGTCGAGCTGAAGCAGAAAATGCCGGCCGGCGTCGATTATCTGATCCCGTTCGATACCACCCGCTTCGTCAAGGCCTCGATCGAGGAAGTGGTCAAAACCCTGTTCGAAGCCGCCGTACTGGTGGTGCTGGTGGTGTATCTGTTCCTGCAGAGCTGGCGCGCGACGCTGATTCCGATGATTGCGGTGCCGGTATCGCTGATCGGCACCTTCGCCGGACTGTGGGCGTTCGGCTTCTCGATGAATACGCTGACGCTGTTTGCGATGGTGCTGGCAATCGGTATCGTCGTCGATGACGCGATCGTGGTGCTGGAAAACGTCGAGCGCCTGATGGCGGAACGCGGCATGTCGCCGCGCGAAGCGGCAATCGAAGCCATGCGCGAAGTGGCCGGTGCGGTGGTGGCCATCGTGCTGGTATTGTGCGCGGTATTCGTGCCGGTGGCGTTCCTCGGCGGGCTGGCGGGCAAGCTGTATCAGCAGTTCGCCGTTACCGTGGCGATTGCGGTGGTGATCTCCGGCGTGGTGGCGCTGACACTGACGCCGGCGCTGTGCGCCCTGCTGCTCAAGCCGCAGCACGAAGAATCGAAACTGTTCGCGCCGTTCAACCGCTTTTTCGAATCGCTGACCCGCGGCTACACCGGTACCGTCGGCATGGCAATGCGCCATGGCTTTGTTTCGCTGCTGATTTTTGCCGCAGTCATCGCCAGCGCGGTATTGCTGTTCCG
>CALMFQ010000389.1 GCA_937863215.1 uncultured Pseudomonadota bacterium | reverse complement strand
CAAGTAATCGGTTTTTGTGCAAGACCAGGCTGGCGCTCAGGCGCCAGCCTAGTTTCATTTGTAGAAAGCAAAAGATAGGCGGCCGCAATCGCGACCGTTCTGCGGTTTTGGCTCCCAGCCAAGGCCCGGCGGCTTCTGCCTTATGTTTTCTGACGCACCCATGTCGATGGAGTTCTTAATGAGCTATTCGTTTACCGAAAAAAAACGCATCCGTAAGAGTTTCGCCAAGCGCGAACGTGTGCTCGATGTGCCCTACCTGTTGGCTACCCAGATCGAGTCGTATGCACAGTTTCTGCAAACGGGTGTCCCGACTGATGATCGCAAGGTCGTAGGTCTGCAGGCAGCCTTCCAGTCTGTTTTCCCTATTGTCAGTCATTCCGGTAACGCCAAGCTTGATTTTGTCAGCTATGCAATGGGAACTCCGGTATTCGACGAGCCCGAGTGCCAGCAGCGCGGCATCACGTTCGCAGCTCCGCTGCGTGCCCGTGTGCGCCTGACCATCCTGGATCGCGAGACACAGAAGGTAAAGGAAGTCAAAGAGCAGGAAGTCTACATGGGCGAGATTCCGCTCATGACCGGTACCGGTTCGTTCATCATCAATGGTACCGAACGGGTTATCGTTTCCCAGTTGCACCGTTCGCCGGGCGTATTCTTCGAGCATGATCGCGGCAAGACCCACTCCTCGGGCAAGCTGCTGTTCTCGGCTCGCGTGATTCCTTACCGCGGCTCGTGGCTGGACTTCGAGTTCGATGCGAAGGATTTTCTCTACTTCCGTATCGACCGCCGCCGCAAGATGTCGGTAACCATTCTGCTGAAGGCGCTGGGCTACAACCCGGAGCAGATTCTGGCGGAATTCTTTGCTTTCGATACTTTCTATTTCGGCAACGGTATCGAAATGGAGCTGGTGCCGGAGCGCCTCAAGGGCGAGGTTGCCAAGTTCGATATCGTTTCGGCCGACGGCAAGGTGCTGGTTGCCAAGGACAAGCGCATTACCGCGAAGAGCATTCGCGATATCCAGACTGTCGGCCTGACGCGTATTGCGGTGCCGATGGATTTTCTGCTGGGGCGTGTGCTGGCAAAGAATATCGTCAGCAAAGACACTGGTGAACTGGTGGCCAAGGCCAACGATGAAGTCACCGAAGATCTGCTGGCGAAATTCGACCGCGCCGGAATCTCTCAGGTTGAGGTGATCTACACCAACGATCTGGATGTCGGTGCCTATATTTCGCAATCGCTGCGTATCGACGACACCACTGACCAGACTGCCGCTCGCGTTGCGATCTACCGCATGATGCGTCCGGGCGAGCCGCCGACCGAAGACGCAGTGGAAGGTTTGTTCCAGGGGCTGTTCTTCAGCGAGGATCGCTACGATCTGTCGGCTGTGGGCCGGATGAAATTCAACCGTCGCATCAGTCGCGATGAGCTGATCGGCTCCGGTACGCTGTCGACCGAAGACATCGTTGCGGTAATCCGCATTCTGGTCGAGCTGCGCAATGGGCGTGGCGAAATCGACGATATCGATCACTTGGGCAACCGTCGTGTGCGCTCGGTGGGCGAATTGGCCGAGAACCAGTTCCGCGCCGGTCTGGTGCGTGTCGAGCGTGCGGTCAAGGAGCGTCTGAATCAGGCCGAGAGCGAAAACCTGATGCCGCACGATCTGATCAACGCCAAGCCGGTCAGCGCTGCGATCAAGGAGTTCTTCGGTTCCAGCCAGCTGTCGCAGTTCATGGATCAGACCAATCCGCTGTCGGAAATTACCCACAAGCGTCGTGTTTCGGCGCTTGGACCGGGCGGTCTGACTCGCGAACGCGCCGGCTTCGAAGTGCGTGACGTACATCCGACCCACTACGGTCGTGTCTGCCCGATCGAGACGCCGGAAGGTCCGAACATCGGCCTGATCAACTCGCTGGCGATTTACGCCCAGACCAACGAGTACGGCTTCCTCGAAACTCCGTACCGCAAGGTGGTGGACAGCAAGGTTACCGACCAGATCGAATATCTGTCGGCAATCGAGGAGGGCCGCTACGTTGTGGCGCAGGCGAATGCCACGCTGGACGAAAACGGTACGCTGATCGACGAACTGGTGACCTGCCGTCATCATGGCGAGACCACTGTGTCGACGCCGGACCGCATCCAGTACATGGATATCGCTCCGTCGCAGATCGTATCGGTGGCGGCATCGCTGATTCCGTTCCTGGAGCATGACGATGCGAACCGTGCCTTGATGGGCGCCAACATGCAACGTCAGGCCGTACCGTGTCTGCGTCCGGAAAAGCCGTTCGTCGGTACCGGTATCGAGCGTACCTGTGCAGTTGACTCGGGCACCGCGGTCAAGGCGCGTCGTGGCGGTGTGGTCGATTACGTCGATGCGGGTCGCGTGGTGATTCGCGTCAACGACGATGAAACCAGTGCTGGCGAAGTCGGTGTCGACATTTACAACCTGACCAAGTACACCCGTTCCAACCAGAACACCAATATCAACCAGCGCCCGATCGTCAAGGTCGGTGACAAGCTCGCTGCGCACGATGTGATCGCCGACGGCGCATCGACCGACCTGGGTGAACTGGCCCTGGGTCAGAACATGCTGGTCGCGTTCATGCCGTGGAACGGCTACAACTTCGAGGATTCGATCCTGATCTCCGAGCGCGTAGTGGCCGAAGACCGCTACACCTCGATCCATATCGAAGAGCTGTCGGTTGTTGCACGCGATACCAAGCTGGGGCCGGAAGAAATCACCCGCGATATTTCCAATCTGTCGGAGCGTATGCTCGGTCGTCTGGATGAGGCTGGTGTGGTGTATATCGGCGCCGAAGTCGAGGCAGGCGATGTACTGGTGGGCAAGGTAACGCCGAAGGGCGAAACCCAGCTGACGCCGGAAGAGAAGTTGCTGCGTGCGATCTTCGGTGAAAAGGCATCGGATGTGAAAGACACATCGCTGCGCGTACCGACCGGTATGAGCGGTACCGTTATCGATGTGCAGGTATTCACCCGCGAAGGTATCGAGCGCGATTCGCGTGCCCAGCAGATCATTGACGATCAGCTGAAGCGCTACAAGAAAGACTTGGCCGACCAGTTGCGTATCGTGGAAAACGACGCGTTCGATCGTATCGAAAAGGCATTGATCGGTAAGATTGCCAACGGCGGTCCGAAGCGTCTGGCCAAAGGTACTGCGCTGGACAAGGAATATCTGGATTCGATTCCGCGTCACGACTGGTTCGATATCCGTCTGGCCGATGACGAAGCATCGCGCCAGCTGGAGCTGGGCAAGGAAAGCCTGGTGCAGTTGCGCACCGACTTTGATCTGCGCTACGAAGAAAAGCGCAAGAAGCTGACCCAGGGCGATGAATTGCCGCCGGGCGTGCAAAAAATGGTCAAAGTATATCTGGCGGTCAAACGTCGTCTGCAGCCAGGCGACAAGATGGCGGGCCGTCACGGTAACAAGGGCGTGGTGTCGCGCATCGTCCCGATCGAAGACATGCCGTACACCGCCGAGGGTACGCCGATGGATATCGTGCTGAACCCGCTGGGCGTACCGTCGCGTATGAACATCGGCCAGATTCTCGAAGTGCATCTGGGCTGGGCGGCGAAAGGTCTGGGCAACAAGATCGATCGCATGCTGAAAGCGCAGCAGGGCGTCCAGGTTGGCGAAATGCGTGCGTTCCTGGAGAAGGTTTACAACACCTCCGGCCAGAAGGAAGACATCGCTTCATTCAGCGATGGCGAGATCGTCGAACTGGCGCGCAATTTGTCGAAAGGTGTGCCGTTTGCCACTCCGGTGTTCGATGGCGCCAAGGAAGAAGAAATCAAGGCGATGCTGGAACTGGGCGATCTGCCGGGCTCCGGTCAGATTACGCTGCATGATGGCCGCAGCGGCGAAGCGTTCGACCGCAAGGTAACTGTCGGCTACATGCATGTGCTGAAACTGCATCACCTGGTTGACGACAAGATGCACGCCCGTTCGACCGGCCCGTACAGCCTGGTTACCCAGCAGCCGCTGGGCGGTAAGGCGCAGTTCGGTGGCCAGCGTTTCGGTGAGATGGAGGTTTGGGCGCTCGAGGCCTACGGCGCGTCGTACACGCTGCAGGAAATGTTGACCGTTAAGTCGGATGACGTGACCGGCCGTACCAAGGTTTACGAAAACATCGTCAAGGGCGAGCACAAGATCGACGCTGGCATGCCGGAATCCTTCAATGTATTGGTGAAGGAAATCCGCTCGTTGGGTATCGACATCGATCTGGAACGTTACTAAGACCGGGAACAAGGATACGCCTGCCGTACCGAGAGACGGCGGCAGGCCTCCGCAGCAACAGGAGTGACTGATGAAAGCATTGCTTGATCTGTTTAAACAGGTAACTCAGGAAGAAGAGTTCGACGCGATTCGTATTGGTATCGCATCGCCGGACAAAATCCGTTCCTGGTCGTTTGGTGAAGTCAAAAAACCGGAAACCATCAACTACCGTACTTTCAAGCCGGAGCGTGATGGCCTGTTCTGTGCCCGTATTTTCGGGCCGATCAAGGATTACGAATGCCTGTGCGGCAAGTACAAGCGCCTCAAGCATCGCGGTGTGATCTGCGAAAAATGTGGCGTTGAAGTTACTTTGTCCAAAGTACGCCGCGAGCGTATGGGCCACATCGAACTGGCTTCGCCGACCGCGCACATCTGGTTCCTGAAGTCGTTGCCGTCGCGTCTGGGCATGGTACTGGACATGACGCTGCGCGATATTGAACGCGTGCTGTATTTCGAAGCCTATGTCGTTACCGACCCGGGCATGACGCCACTGCAGGCGAAGCAGTTGCTGACCGAAGACGACTACCTGAACAAGGCGGAAGAGTACGGCGACGAATTCTCCGCTTCGATGGGCGCAGAGGGTGTGCGCGATCTGCTGGCCAATCTGGATCTGCAGCAGGAGATGGAAAATCTCAAGCACGATCTGGAAAACACCGGCTCCGATGCCAAGATCAAGAAGATCGCCAAGCGTCTGAAAGTGTTGGAAGCATTCCACAAGTCGGGTATCAAGCCTGACTGGATGGTAATGGAAGTGCTGCCGGTACTGCCGCCGGAACTGCGTCCGCTGGTGCCGCTGGATGGCGGCCGCTTTGCGACTTCCGACCTGAACGATCTGTATCGTCGCGTCATCAACCGTAACAACCGTCTGAAGCGCCTGCTGGAGCTGAAAGCGCCGGAAATCATCGTGCGCAATGAAAAGCGCATGCTGCAAGAGGCGGTTGACTCGCTGCTGGACAACGGCCGTCGCGGCAAGGCGATGACTGGCGCCAACAAGCGCCCGCTGAAGTCGCTGGCTGACATGATCAAAGGCAAGGGCGGCCGTTTCCGTCAGAACTTGCTGGGTAAGCGCGTAGATTACTCCGGTCGTTCGGTGATCGTGGTGGGGCCGCAATTGCGTCTGCATCAGTGCGGTCTGCCGAAGAAAATGGCGCTGGAATTGTTCAAGCCGTTCATTTTCCACAAGCTGGAAGTGCTGGGTCTGGCAACAACCATCAAGGCGGCAAAACGTCTGGTGGAGCAAGAGGTGCCGGAGGTCTGGGACATTCTCGAAGACGTGATCCGCGAACATCCGATCCTGCTGAACCGTGCGCCGACCCTGCACCGTCTGGGTATTCAGGCGTTCGAGCCGGTGCTGATCGAAGGCAAGGCGATTCAGCTGCACCCGCTGGTTTGTGCGGCGTTCAACGCCGACTTCGA
>CALMFQ010000388.1 GCA_937863215.1 uncultured Pseudomonadota bacterium | reverse complement strand
AGGCCTGGTATGGCTCGACTGCGGTAACTGCAGGCACAGCGGCGGATGCCAGCCTGGATTTCTGGGTACCCAAAGCTGCGACACGTTTTCATTTTGCCGGCGGCGCGCGGTTTGTGCATGGCAGCGCAATGCCGCAGGAAATTGTGGTGCCGCTGCTGACGGTGAAGGTAAGCGAATCCGACAAGGCCAAGACCCGCCAGGTGGAGATCGCCCCGCTGATGCTGAGCGCAAAAGTGGTCACCAATATGCAGCGTTTCGAGTTCATCCAGACCGAGCCGGTGTCGGCGCGTGTGCTGCCTCGCACGGTGCATGTTTCCTTGCGTGATGGCGATGCGCCGATCAGCAACGAGCCAATCGTGACGTTTGATAGTCAGTCCGCATCAATGGACGAGCGCAAGAAATCGGTGATGCTGACGGTTCTGGCCGGCAGCTACGACCGCAACAAAGACTATCATCTGGTGGTGCGCGACGCGCAGAGCAAAGTTGAACTGCTGCGTACTCCCCTGAAAATTGATCTGGCCCTGGCCAACGACTTTTAAGCAGTGAAACCGATATGACCGCAACCGCCGAAGCCATCAACGACCGCGAACTGGATAGCCTGCTGACCCGACATTTTGCCGGCAAGGTGGTGCGCAAGGATCTGACCAAGCTGATCAAGGAAGGCGCCAACGTTCCGGTTTACGTGCTGGAATACTTGCTGGGCATGTATTGCGCCTCTGACGACACGCAGGTGATCGACGCCGGCCTGACCAATGTGAAGCGGATTCTGGCAGAAAACTATGTGCGGCCGGACGAAGCGGAAAAGATCAAATCCAAGATTCGTGAAAGCGGCACCTACAAGGTGATCGACAAGGTCACTGTCAAACTCAACGAGAAGCGCGACAGTTATGAAGCCCTGCTCTCGAACCTTGGCGTGAAAAATGCCGATATTTCCGACAGTTTTGTCCGCCAGTACGAAAAATTGCTAGTAGGCGGCATCTGGTGCATCGTGACGTTGCAGTACCGCTATGAAGAAAACCAGAAAGGTTCGCCTTTCATCGTCACCGATCTGAAACCGATTCAGATGCCCAACACCGATATGGATGGGCTGTTTGCCGGCCGGCGCGAGTTCAGCGATGCTCAATGGATCGATGCGCTGATTCGCTCAACCGGGATGGAGCCGACCTGCTTCAAGGAGCGGGTGAAATGGCACTTACTGGCACGCATGATCCCGCTGGTGGAAAACAACTACAACCTGTGCGAACTGGGGCCGCGCGGCACGGGCAAAAGCCACATCTACAAGGAAATCAGCCCGAACAGCATTCTGGTTTCTGGCGGCCAGACGACCGTTGCCAACCTGTTCTACAACATGAGCAGCCGCAAAGTGGGCTTGGTGGGCCTGTGGGATGTGGTGGCATTCGACGAAGTGGCCGGTATCAGCTTCAAGGATTCCG
>CALMFQ010000387.1 GCA_937863215.1 uncultured Pseudomonadota bacterium | reverse complement strand
GCGGCGTAGGTGGCGCGGGCGCGTTCCAGTGCCGGCCGGTCGGAGGTGGAAACGATCACCACCGAGCGTGCCAGCCCGGCTTCGCCGAGCGCGTCATGGAGAAATTCGCCGACTTCGCGGCCGCGTTCGCCGACCAGCGCAATCACGTTGACATCGGCGGCCGAGCCGCGCGCCAGCATGCCGAGCGTGGTGCTTTTACCGCCGCCGGCAGCAGCGAAAATCCCCAGCCGCTGGCCTTCGCCGCAGGTGAGCAGGCTGTCGATGACGCGGATGCCGGTGGCGAACGGCTTGTCGACCGGCTGGCGCGTCAGCGGGCTGGGTGGATCGTTGTACAACGGCACTTCGCATTCGGCTTGCGGCGCCGGTTTGCCGTCCAGCGGCGCGCCGTTGGCATCCAGCACCCGGCCGAGCAGCGCCGGCCCGGCGGGGAAGGTCTGGCTGCGGCCGGTGGCGTAGACCAGCGTATCCGACGACAGCCCCTGCAGATGGCCGAGCGGCGTCAGTAATACCTGGCCGTTGGCCAGTCCGACCACTTCGGCATCGAGCGTGGCGCCGGAGGCCGGGTCCTGCAGCCGGCACAATTCGCCAACCCGCGCCCTTACACCGCTGGCGCGGATCAGCGTGCCCTGTGCCGATTGCACCCGGCCCACCACCGCCAGCGTATCGGCGTTGCGCAGGCTGGCTTCGAGTTGTTGCAGGGTGCTGCCCAGATCGCTGTTCATTGCTTGCAGGCCTGACGCAATGCGGCTTCCAGCGCCATCAGCTGGGCCGCGAGGGTGGCGTGCACGGTGCCGAGATTGGATTCGACCAGCGCATCGTAGGGGTTGAGGCTGTCGTCGGCTTCGGCGTGGATTTCCACCGGCGTCGGCCAGGCGGCGCGCCAGCCGTCGATTTCGGCGCTCAGTTGCGCCAGCGCAGCGGGATGCACACGAATCTTCAGCGCGCTGGCGCCACGCAGCGCACGCAATGCCTCGCGCGCGGCATCGACCGGCAGACGTTGCAGCGGCAGGCTCGGCAGCAGTTTGCGGATGCCGGCCAGCACCAGTCGCACCAGCTCGTCTTCGAGGCTCTCCAGTCGCTGGCGCGCGCGCTGTTCGGTTGCCAGCGTCAGCGCGTGCAATTGTGCCAACCCGTCGCGATAACCCTGTTCGCGCGCGGCTGCTGTTGCGGCGGCGATATCGTCGCGCGCGGCCTGCAGCAGCGCTGCCGCTTCCTGTTGCGCCTGCGCCAGCAGGGCTTGTGCGTCGTTGATGGTTTGGACTTCGCTGGCGCTGAGGACGCGCCGGGTCAGCGCCAGATCCTGACCGAGATGTGGCAGGCGGATGGCGAAACTCATGCGGCTTGCTCCTGTGCGTGGACCAGCACCGGCAACAGAGCGGCCAGATCGATGTGCTGGGTATCGAGCCGGGCGGCAGGCAGCTGATACAGATCGGCGGCGAATTCGCGCCAGCCTTCTCCCTGTGTTGCCAGCGCGCCGGCCAGCAAGCGGCGGCCACTGCGCTGGATGGCCAGCGGCAGTGGCGAGGGCAGCGGCCGGGCTTCGGCCACGGGCAATGGCGGCAGGCTCAAGGCATGTCGATAGTCGCTGGCACCGAGTTCGGCGATCAGCCGCCGGATCTGCTCGCGCGCTACCACCCGGCGGATCGCCGGCGCCCAGACTGCCAGTCCGGCATTGGTAAGCGCCTGTTGCCAGTCGAGCGGCGGTACGGGCTGCCGCGGGGCGCTTACCGGCGGCAATGCCAGGTCCTGGAAGAGGAGCTGGTTCTCACGAACCCTCCCCACGATGACGTCA
>CALMFQ010000386.1 GCA_937863215.1 uncultured Pseudomonadota bacterium | reverse complement strand
CCAGCTCGACCGGCGTGGCGTGGCCGGCCAGTGCCGCCAGTTCGCGCAAATCCTGCAGCCGGGCGCGGATTTGCTGCAGCACCGCGCTATCGGCGTCGCTCTCGGCCAGCAGCAAGGCATCGCACAGAGCGCCGATGCCGTCGGCCCACTCATGCAGTGGCCGGGCCTCAGTCAGCGCCTGTGCCTGCTGGAACAGGGTTTCGACAAACGCCGCCAGCCGTGCCGCCACCTGTGCCTGCGCGCCTTCGATATCGTCGTACGGCAACAGCTGGCAATACAGCGGCAAGCCGTCGGCCTGTGCCGCCTGCGGCAAAGCGCAGCCGAGCAGCATGCGCGCCAGCCCTTCGCGCCAACTGTTCTGCGCCGTCGGCGGCAGGTCGAATTCGGCCTTGTGCTCTGCATCGCGCCCCCAGCGGGTATGGGTGGCCGCCACCCAGTGCTGGATGCGCGGCAGATCGGCTTCGTCGATATCGAAACGGGTACGGATCGCCGGGGTGTCGAGCAAGCCGAGCACGAAATCGGCCGGGAAGCGCGATTCCGGCAACGCCAGCAACGACATGAACGCCTGCACCAGCGGCGAACTGGCCGCCTCGCTGCGGTCGGCAATCGAATACGGCACGGTCGGTGCGCCGGGGTGCGGCGCGAATACTGCATCGATGAACGGCGCGTACAGCTCGATATCCGGCGTCAGCACCACCACGTCGGCCGGCTGCAGGCTGGTATCGGCGTTGAACAAGGCCAGCAGCTGATCGTGCAGCACCTCGACTTCGCGCATCGGGCTATGGCAGACGTGGATCTGCAGCGAACGGTCATCCGCCCGCAGCGGATACGGCTCGGCTTCGGCGCGGTTGGTCAGCGTCAGCACATCCTGTTGCAGGCAATGCAGCAGGGTTTGCGGCGCGGCGTCCGGCTCGTCGAATACATCGTGCAGCTGCGGCACATCGGCCAGACTGGCGAAAAAATCGCGCCCCTGCTTGCCCCACGCCGCCAGCAGCGGATTGCCGACATCCAGGTACAGCTCGGCCGGATCGGCATCCGGGCTGAGGCGCGCCTGCTCGGCGGCATCGCGGATATCGCCCCACGGCACCGCACACGGGTTGAGGGCGAAAAACGCTACGTCGATATGCTGGCCGAGCAGCTTGAGCAATTCCAGATACACCGGCGGCAGGCTGCTGATGCCGACCAGCGACACCCGCTGCGGCAGCCGTTCGATACCTTCGCCACGTTGCAGCAGCTGCAGCATGCGCGCCAGCGAGGCGGCACGGTGATCGTCGGCAGCGTCGGCGACCAGATCGCGCCACAAGCGCGCCTGCCACTGCGCATCCGGCGCCTGCAGCGGTTGCTGCTTTGCTTCCCACGCCTGCAGCCAGTCCGGGCGGTAGATCAGGTAATGGTCGAGCACATCCGCCAGCCGCCGCGCCAGCTCGTAACGGCGGAAATCGCCGCCGCCGGCCAGATATTGCGCCAGCACCTCGGCGCCGAACAGATTGTCCGGATTCTCCAGCCAGCGCAGGATGCGGAAGGTCAACACCTCGGGCGCAAACGCCGAACGCGGCTTCTGCGTGCCCAGCATGCGATTCAGCACATCCCAGAAAAACGACGCCGGCAGCGGATAGCGCAGATTGGCGGCAATCCCCTGCGCGCGCGCCAGACGGAAATTCAGCCAGCGGCCCATGCCCTTGGACTGGACGATAACAATCTCCGGCTCGAACGGTGACGCCAGCGGCTGGCTGCGCAGCACTGCGGACAGTAGTTCAAACAGGTGTTCGAGGCGATTGGACTGGTAGAGATGGAGCATGGCGGTAAAAGTAAATGCAGTCTGCGCTCAGGTAATGTCGGCCGGTTCCGTATCGGCAAGCCGCTCCGGCCGGTGGATGCGGATCAGGTTGCGGCCGGATGCCTTGGCGCGGTACATGGCGGAATCGGCCCATTGCAGCACCTCGTCCGGGCTGGCGTCGCCGTCGACGAACAGCGCGATGCCGATGCTGGCGGTGCACTGGTGCTCGATTGTGGCCGGCTCGTCGCTTTCCTGCCGGATCAGCAGGCAGCACGGCTCGGACAATACACTGCGAATCTTTTCCGCCACCTGCAGCGCCTGTTCGGTGGCATCGGCCAGCTGCTGGCTCAGGTCGCACAGCAGCACGACAAATTCGTCGCCACCGAGCCGGGCGGCAGTATCCACGCCGCGCAGACAGCTTTTCAGGTCGTTGGCGGCCTGCACCAGCAGCATGTCGCCGACGTCATGGCCGTGCAGGTCGTTGAGCGGCTTGAAGTTGTCCAGATCGATGAACATCAGCGCGCAATGGCGCCCGCTACGCCGGCTGGCGGCCATCGCATGCCCCAGATGCTCGTACAGCAGGCGCCGGTTGGGCAGCTTGGTCAGCGGGTCGTAGAACGCCAGCTCGCGCAGCTGCTGCGTCGCCTCGTCGATACGCTGCTGCAGCACGGCGCGCTCCTGCTGCAGTTGCTGCGCCATGTGATTGACGCCGCCCATCAGCCCGTGGACTTCATGCACATGGCTGACGACATCGACCCGGGTATCGAGCTGGCCGGCACCGATGGCATCGACCGCACGGCTCAAGGCGCGGATCGGCTCGGTCAGATGGCGGCTGAAGCGGTAGATCACCACCAGCGCAATCAGCAGCAGCGTTGCGGTGTAACTGACGACGCGCCCGAGCAAATACATTTTTTCCCGCCGGGTCGATTCGTTGCTGACGGCGATCAGCGCCACGCCCACCCGCTGCGGCACAGGCGCCGCTTCGCCGTCGTCGAGCAGAACCGGCGTGGTGATCACCGGCTGCGCCAGCAGCAAGCCGCGCGCGCCGACCACTACCTGCGGCCCGCCGTGCAGCAGCTGCGGCGTAATGGCGCCAAGCCAGTCCGCATCGCCGGCCACCACCAGCCGCTCACCGGCCATATTGAGTACCGTTACCGCCTTGACGTCGGCTTCGCGCAGCACACTGCTGCCGGCCGCAGCCAGAAACGCCCGGTTGTTGGAGAAAATGCCGTAATCGCTGCTGGCAGCCAGCTGGCGCACGATCAGCTGGCCGCGCGTCAGCAGATTGCGATCCGTTTCGACAAACCATTCACGCAGGAAGTAGGTTTCCAGCACCGTCGCAATCAGCAGCAGCGGGATCACCGTCAGCAGCGCCACATGCAGGCGGATGCCATACAGGCGGCGCATCATTGCGGGCTCCTTGCCGCCTGTCGGGCCTGAGGCTGATCCGCTGCGCCGCTTCTCCCGCCCGGCTCGCGACGATCGCTCAAGTCCGGCAGGCTGCCTGGCGATTTATCCAGCTGCTGGCGCAATGCATCGACAGACGGCAGGCTGGCGCGCAGCGTGCGCGCCACCTCCTGGTTCACGGCAATGCTGTACAGCGCCGGATACTGCGGCTCGGCCAGACGGCGCGTTTGCGTGAATGCGGCAACCGCAGCGCCAGCCTGGGTCGCCAGTTGTTCGGGAGTGGAAAACAGCGCGATCAGGCCGCCGGCATTCACCAGCGCCTGCGAAAACCCCACCAGCGGCACGCCGCGGTGGTAGCTGCTGAGCAGGATATTGCGGATATTGTTGCTGTTGTAGATATCGCTGTCGGGCAACGCCAGCAGCACATCGCTATGCGCCAGCACCTCGTCCAGGTCGCCGGCCAGCCTGTCCGGCGCGCCGCTCTGCCGGGCAAACAGCTGTGCCCCGCGCGCCGCCAGCTGGCGGCGCAATTCGTTGAGATCGAGGCGCGAGGCCGGCGAATACAGCACACCGATCTGGCTGTGCTCCGGCAACGCGGCGCGCAGCAGCCCGGCCTGACGCGCCCACGGCTGATCCAGATACAGCGCCGAGGTCTGGCTGCCGGGCGGGCGCCGCGCCAGCAGATCGGCGTATTTGCGGTGCGGCAGCATTACCGCCAGCAATGGCAGACCGGTGCGGCCCGCCACCGTTTCGGCGGCCTTGCTGCCAACGGTCACGATCATGTCGCCGGCCTGCCCGTCGGCGGTAAAATCCTCGGCGCGCTCGACCACGCTGAGCGGCAGCGCGGGCGGCAGGCTCTGCCGCAGGGTGGCGGCAAAACTCTGGTACAGCCGGCCGCCATCGCTCAACACCAGCCAGATCCGCACGCTGCCGCCGGCACCGTGGCCGGGCGCAGCGCTGCACAGCCAGCACAGCGCCAGCAGCAGCCATTGTCGCCACAGCCCGGCGCCGCGCATGTCACCAGTTCAGGCTCAGCGTGGCATAGCCGCGCCGGTTGAACAGATTGCTGGCAACGTACTCGGTGTAATCCTGCTGCAACAGGTTTTGCACCACCAGTGCCGCCTCGCCGCGCAGCGCGCCGGACAGGCGGAATTCGCGCGCCAGCCGCACATCCATGCGCCGCTGTGCAGGCTGATAGTCGATCGAGCCGCGGTCGAACGGCTGCAGCGCCGACTGGAAGTAATAGCCGACATTGGCCACCAGATCGTACGGCAGATGCTGCGTATACAGCACGCTGGCACTGTGTTGCGGAATGCTGGCGCGATAGCGGTCGCCGATTTCGGCATCGGCCGAAGTCATCGATTTGACCCCGGCGTCGGCCAGTGCCGGTGCATTGCTGCTGCCGAGCAGGCGCGCGTAGTTGAACAGCAGGTCGGCCTGCTTGCCGAACGCGTGCTTGAACGTCGCCTCGACCCCCTTGATATGCGACGACATACCGTTTACCAGCGTCTTGTCGTTGCTGCCGTAGATACCGTCATTGACATAGTCGCTGAACAGGCGCAGATCCAGCGAGCTGCCCCAGTCGCGCAATTCGCCCAGATAGCCGATCTCGCGCGAAACCAGCCGTTCCGGGCGCAAATCCGGCGACGACGCCTGCGGCGCCGGAATATACAGCGTGCCCGGCTGCAGCAGCGGGAAATAACGCTCGGTCACCGACGGCGTGCGATAGGCCACCGAAACGCCGCCGCGCAGCACGTGGTCGGGATGCAGATGCAGATTCAGCGCCACGCGCGGCGACAGGTTGCGGTGCCCCATGCCGTCGTTTTCCAGCATCGCGCCGGTATTCAGCAGCCAGCGTTCGGCCAGGCGCCATTCGTCGTGCGCGAACAGGCGGAATTCCTCGATTGCGAACGCCGAGCCGTACGACGCTCCCGGCTGCAGCGGAATCGAACTCTGGCCGTTATCGCGGTCGATGCGGTAGGCGGCACCGTACACCAGCCGGTTCGCCGCACCGAGCGGCAGCGTGTGCTGCAACTCGATATTGTCGCGGCTGACCTGCAACGCCTGATCGATCGGCGGATCGGTCACCAATACCCCCTTGTAGTAGATCGGCAGATTCTCGTGCTGATCCTGGCGCATGCGGTAATAAGTCAGGCTCAGCTCGGAGGCGTCGGCCAGCTGCCGCACCCAGCCGAGCTGGA
>CALMFQ010000385.1 GCA_937863215.1 uncultured Pseudomonadota bacterium | reverse complement strand
CTGGCGCGATTCGATTACCTCGTCGGCATCCTTGCTTTTCTGCTGCAGATAGAGCGCGGCGACATAGACCTTGACCAGCATAGCCGTGCGTACGCCGGCGCCGTTGAGCGACAGTTCCTTGCCGAATACCCGCGCGGTTTCATCTATCGGCGTCCCGGCGATTTCAACGGCCTGGCTGCCGGCCGAGAGCAGTGCCAGCAGCAGCGCGGTGATGACTGATTTCATGGGGTTTTCCTTGTCTCCAGGGGGGGGGCTGCTGTGGCGTTGCCGGCTGCATGCGGCGCCGGCGGCGATGCTGTTTTCGCCCTGGGAACAATATCGGGGCGTGGCGGCCGGCAATCCACTCTATGGTTATAAGGCAGTTTTGCCGCTTTGCCGAGCCAAAGCCGCACCTGTCGATTCTGTTGCCGGGTTGCCGGTAAACAAATGTATTTAATCAATTAAGTATTGTAGCAATAATAGTGAATAACTATATTGTAAATCCATGATAGCCCGTACGGGATGGCGGTATAAATGAAACAGCTTGTGACCCTGTTGCGCTCCTCGTTTGCGCTGCGCCTGATTCTGACAACCCTGCTGGCGGTGGCGCTGGTGCTGGGCGTCGCGATCTCCTTCATCAGCCGGCAGGTACAGCAGACGCTGGAAAGCAAAATGCAGCATGAACTGGAGGAATCGATACATCTGACTGCATCGATGATCGAAAGCTACAACTCCCAGCTTGAGCACACCGCAAAGATTCTCGGCAATACCCTGGCAGCGGCGCTGCCCGGCCAGGTTGCGCTGGATTCCGCCAATACCGTGCTGGTCGGCACCACCAGCACACCGGTGTTGAAGGCCGGCGGCAGTGTGCTGAATGGCGATGTGGCGCTGGTCGATCGCTTTACCGCCAATACCGGTGCCGTTGCGACTGTTTTTGCCCGCAGTCAGGACGATTTCATCCGTATTGCCACCTCGGTCAAGGATCCGGCCGGACAGCGCGTGCTCGGCACCAAACTCGACCACAAATCGCCGGCTTATGCCAAGTTGCTGCGCGGTGAGACCTTTGTCGGCAAGGTTTTGCTGTTCGGCCGCCATTACATGGCCGAATACCGCCCATTGCGCGATGCTGCCGGGCAGCTGGTGGCCGTGTCGTTCATCGGGCTGGATTTTACCCAGTCGCTGCAGGCGCTGAAAGACAAAATCAAGGCAGTGCGAATCGGTGAAACCGGTTATATCTACGCGCTGGATGCCGCACCGGGAGCGGAGCAGGGCAAGCTGACCATTCATCCGGCCAAGGAGGGCGCGGTCATTCTCGACAGCAAGGACAGCAATGGCCTGGCGTTCATCCGCGAAATGATCAGCCGCAAGGACGGGTTTATCCGCTACATGTGGGCCAATGCCGAGCATGGCGAGACTGCGCCGCGCGAAAAAGTTGCGGCATTCCACTCGGTGGACTGCTGGGACTGGGTGATCAGCGCCGGCAGTTATCGTGACGAATTCGAACGCGAAATCCGCCCGCTGATGTTGTCCATTGCCGCCATCTGCACGGTTGGCGTAGTGCTGCTGGCGGCGCTGCTGGCCAATCTGGTGCGTGTCGGTGTGCGCCAGCCGCTGACCGGAATTGTCGAGCGTCTGAACACGATGGCGCGCGGCGATTACCGTAGTGCGGTGGCGGTGGATCGCAGCGACGAAATCGGCGCAGTGATGAAAGCCTTGGCGGCAATGCGCGGCCAGGTGTGGGAGATCGTCGATCAGATTGCCGGCGATGCGCAGAAAGTGGCCACCTCGTCGGGACAGTTGTCGAACGCTTCCGCCGATGTCGAAAACAGCAGCCGCCAGCAGAATGCCGCAGCGGCATCGATGGCTGCAGCAATGGAGCAGTTGAGCGTGAGCATCGATCAGGTCAGCGACAATGCCCGCGAAGCGCGCCGCGTGAGCAGCGAATCCGGTGCTTTGTCGGCCGATGGGGTGCAACTGATCCAGCGCACCGCATCGACCATCAATCGGGTGGAGAATGACGTCAAGGCGGTTGCCGCCAATGTGCTGGAACTGGGGCAGCGTGCCGATGCGATTTCATCGATCGTCAATACCATCAAGGAAATTGCCGACCAGACCAATCTGCTGGCACTCAACGCCTCGATCGAGGCGGCACGTGCCGGTGAACAGGGGCGGGGATTCGCGGTGGTGGCGGACGAAGTGCGCAAGCTGGCGGAACGTACCTCGGCATCGACGCAGGAGATCGCCAGCGTGATCCTGCATATCCAGAATGGCACCCGCACCGTGGTCGCCGAGATCGGCACCAGTGTCGATGTGGTGACCGAGGGCGCGCAACTGGCGGCACAGGCAGAGCAGTCGATGCATCAGATCAAGGCGGGCAGTGATCGCGTGGTGGCTGCAGTGAACGATATTTCGGCAGCATTGGGCGAGCAGACCGCCGCCGGCAGCGATATTGCCCGTAATGTCGAGCACATCGCGCAGATGGCCGAGCGCAACGAAGCATCGGTCAGCCATGTTGCCGCAGCGGCACGCGATTTGCAGCATCTGTCGCTGCAGTTGCAGCAGTCGGTCGGCAGATTCGAGCTGTAGCCGCTCAGCTGCGATCTGCCGGCGGTTCTTGCCGGCAGATCGCTTCCACCGCCGGGTGACGGATGCGCCGCTCGGTGGAAATGGCGTAGAACTGCTCGCGTACTGCGCCGATTTCACCGATTGCCGCTGCGCCGTATTGCTCGGCGATGGTCGGCGCCAGCGCGGTAGTGGCCGGAAATACCCCCAAGCCGGCGCGGCCGAACGTCATCAGCAGTGCATTGTCTTCAAATTCGCCGACAATCAGCGGCCGGATACCCTGTGATTCAAACCATTGTTCCAGCCGTGCGCGCAGGGCGTTGTTGCGCGTTGGCAGCAGCATCGGCGCACCGTCCAGGCTGTGTGGAAAGCCGCTGCTGTAGCGCTGTACCATCGACTGATCGGCGTAGAGCGTGACCGAATCGTCGCCCAGCGCGTGGCTGTAGACGCGCAGCCCGGTGCCGGGACTGGCGGGGCGGTCGGTCAGCACCACATCCAGCTTGTGCAGCGCCAGATCGCCCAGCAACGCTTCGAATTTGCCCTCGAAACACACCAGTCGCACTTGTTCCGGCAATTGCAGTACGTTTTCCAGCAGACGGTAGGCGATCAGCTTCGGCAGCGCGTCGGATATCCCGACTGTTAGTCGCAGCGTGCGATCAATGGCGGCAGATTGCAGCGCATCCTGCATTTGTTCGCCGAGCAGGAATATCTGGTCGGCGTGGCTCAGTGCAATGCGCCCGGCTTCGGTCAGGCTCAGGCGCCGCCCCTGCAGTGTGAACAGGCTTTTACCCAGAGCCTGTTCCAGCAGGCTGATCTGGCCGCTGACGGTCTGCGGCGACATCTGCAGCCGTTCCGCGGCGCGCATTACCCCGCCTTCCTTGGCTGCGACCCAGAAGTAATACAGATGTTTGTAATTCAGCCGGTCAGGTTTCATGTTTCGAAAATATCGGATTGTTTGTCAATTTTATAACGATTTATCCGAAATCAGGCGGGTTTTATAGTGGTGGCCTGGATCGTTCCCGGCGGCCACGTGGCAAGACCGAGAGACGCGCTGCGGCCGGGTCCGGTCCAGTTCTGCGCCAGCCCCGGCTGTACCGGCGTGTGGTGCGCTTGCGAAAGGATAAAGACATGAAACGGGTATTCCTGCTGATAGCAACCAACGTCGCCATCATGCTGGTGCTGGGCATCTCGGCCAGCCTGTTGGGAGTAAACAAGTACCTGACCGCCAACGGCCTGAATCTGGGCACTCTGCTGGCGTTTTCGGCGCTGATGGGCTTCGGCGGCGCATTCGTTTCGTTGCTGCTGGCAAAAACCATCGCCAAATGGTCAACCGGTGCGCAAATTATCGATAATCCGCAAACCCCGGCGGAAATCTGGCTGATGAACACCGTGGCGCGACTGGCCAAGGATGCCGGGCTGGCGATGCCGGAAGTTGCGATCTACGACGGCGAACCGAATGCCTTCGCCACCGGCGCCTCGAAGAACGCC
>CALMFQ010000384.1 GCA_937863215.1 uncultured Pseudomonadota bacterium | reverse complement strand
TGGATGAACGCGAGCACTTTGGCGTCCGGATGTTGCTTTAGCGCTGCCTCGACTTTATCCGGATCGACCGGCGCGCCCCACGCGTCATCGACAATCACCGGAACGCCGCCGCAACGCTCGACGTTTTCCACCATGCGTGCGCCAAATACACCGTTGCGGCAAACGATGACCTTGTCGCCACGACTGACCAGATTGGCGAAACACATTTCCATGCCGGCTGAGCCTGGGCCCGATACCGGAAAAGTCAGCGCGTTGCGCGTCTGGAATGCATAGCGCAGCAATGCTTTCAACTCGTCCATCATGCCGACGAAACTCGGGTCGAGATAACCGATGGTCGGCTTGGCCAGTGCCTGCAGCACGCGTGTGGAAATGTCGGACGGGCCGGGGCCGAGTAAGCGGCGCTGCGGCGGAATATACGATTGCGGGGTGATTTCAGGCGACAACAACATGATTTGCAACTCCTCGGTTTGATTCTTTGTTTTGCATTGCTGTTTGTAAGTGCGTACCGGCACCGGCCGGCACCATGCAGTCCGCATCATGCCAGTTTATTTTTCGCTAGTGGGAACAATCCGCCGGGCTCCGTTGTAGCGCTGCTGCCAGTATTTATCCTTGAGATTGACGATCTGCACGCCACCACCCGAGCTGGGCGCGTGCAGGAACATGTCGTCGCCGATATAAATGCCGACGTGGGAAAACTGGCGCCGCAGCGTATTGAAGAAGACCAGATCGCCGGGCTTCAACTCCTGCTTGTCGATGTTTTCGCCCATTTTGCTGATTGCCAGCGCATTGTGCGGTAGCGCCATCTGCATGGACTGGCGAAATACATAACGCACCAGCCCTGAGCAATCCAGCCCGGTTTCCGGCGACTTGCCGCCGTAGCGGTAATTTACCCCGATCAGCGAAAAAGCCTGCAGCAACAGTTCTTGCGTCGGAATGTCAACCTTGTCGAGCTTGATTTTCGCTGCCTTGTTGCGCGACGGGATAAATTTCTTGGCTACCGGGTCGGCCACCGGGGGCGGTACGCCGCTGTCGGCAGATCTTGCTGCATTGTCACCGTTGCCCGGTTCCGGATCGGCCGCAACCGGCGTGGCCAAGAGTACTCCCAGTAGTGCTGTCAGGGTAACCGCGTATCTCATATCGGAAAACGATAGCCCACTTGTCTGGAGCTGTAAACCGCCTCTGGTCGAGCCAAGGCGCGTAGCGTGTTGTATATTCCAGACAGTATTCACCGATTCAGGACCCGTGACAGCGATGATCCGAGAGACATTTGGCGCAATCCGCGATTTTCCCCGCCTGCGCGAAATCAGCGTCGTCATGATCCGGCATGGCATGGGAAATATGCTGCAACGTCTGGGTATTCCCAGAATGCTCGAGCGGGCAGGGCAGATGCTGCACATTCCGGTGCAGGCGGAAAAGGAATATGTGCCGTTGCCGGTCAGGGTGAGGACTGCGCTGGAAGAGCTTGGGCCAACCTTCATCAAGCTGGGCCAGGTGTTGGCAACACGAGTGGATTTGTTCGCACCGGAATGGATCGCCGAATTTGAACGCCTGCAAAGCAATGTGCCGCCAGTACCGTTGGCCGAGTTGATCGGAGAGCTGACCGGGGCGCTCGGTCAGTCACCGTACTCAATCTTTCAGGACTTGCAGGATACGCCGATTGGCTCGGCGTCGATTGCCCAGGTGCACCGCGCTACGTTGCCGTCAGGCGAGCCGGTGGTGCTCAAAATCCGCCGGCCCGGCATCGTTGGCAAGATCGAAGCCGATCTGCGCATTCTCGCGCACATTGCCGCGCTGATCGAGCTGGAGTTTCCCGAATCGCGCCGTTACAACCCGCGCGGAATGGTAGACCAGTTTTCCCGGTCGCTGATGCGCGAACTGGATCTGGGGATCGAGGCGCGTAATGTCGAGCGCTTCAGCCGCAATTTCGCCAATTACTCCGGTATCGTGATTCCGAAGATTTACTGGCAATGGACCAGTGCCATTGTCAATGTGCAGGGCTACGTCAACGGTATTCCCGGCAACAATCTGGCGTTGGTCGATGCCGCCGGACTGGATAGGACCAAGCTGGCGGCAGATGGTGCCGATGCCGTGCTGAAGATGATCCTGATCGACGGCTATTTTCACGCAGACCCGCATCCCGGCAATGTTTTCTACCTGCGCGATGGCAGCATTGCCTTCATCGATTTCGGCATGGTCGGGCGGCTGCCGCACTACCGGCGCGACGAGATCGTTGACCTGTTGTCGTCGCTGGCGCGGCGCGATGAGCGTGGCATTCTCGACGTACTGATCGAATGGACCGGCGATGCGAGCGTTAACGAGAACCAGCTGGCGGCCGATATCGCCGAATTCATCTTCAACTACGAGCATCTGAGCCTGAAGGACATCCACATCGGCCAGTTGCTCAATGACATGATCGCTATCATGCGCGAACATTCGATTGCGCTACCGCCTGACCTCACGCTGTTGTTCAAGGCGCTGATCACGCTCGAAGGTCTCGGTCGCCAGCTTGATCCCGACTTCCAGATGATCGGCCACATCACCCCGTTTGTACGGCGCGTCATTCTCGACCGCTATGAGCCGGCGGCATTGCTAAAGCGTGGCCAACACGACCTGCAGGACGCCGCAGGCATGTTGTTCGGCGTGCCGCGCGACGTAGCGAAACTGATCAAGGAAATGCGCCGCGGCAAGGTGAGAATCGATCTGGATCTGAAACGCCTGGACAGCTTTGGCCAGCAACTCAATCACAGCGCCAATCGTCTGACGCTGGGGATTGTTACCGGGAGCCTGATCATTGGCTCGGCGATAGTGATGACGCTGCCATTCGGACCAAGGCTCCTTGGCATGCCTCTGTTGGGTTTGGTTGGATTTACCCTGGCTTTTTTGAACAGTGTATGGGTGGTGTTATCCATCTGGCGATCGGGACGATAGCCATAAATTGCTGCGATGGCGCATGACGACCACTCATTCCTGCGGGCGTACCTCTCGTCGGTATATTGTTTACCTGCCGCCGTCGCGACGTTACCTTAGACTTAGCCGAAACAGGAGTCATGAATAATGCAAAAAAGTGCTGGTTTCACTCTGATAGAGCTGATGATCGCCGTAGCGATTATCGGTATCTTGTCTGCGATCGCGTTGCCCATCTATAGCGACTATGTTTTGCGCGGCAAGCTACCGGAGGCATATACGACCTTGTCCGACATGCGCGTCAGAATGGAGATGTTCTTTCAGGATAATCCTGGGACCGGTTACACAGGAGCTTGCGCCGATACGACCGTCGCCGGCTATATTGCCGGTAACGGAGTACGTTATTTTACTTACGCTTGTAATGCTCCTACCGCCACCACTTACACCTTGACTGCAACGGGAGTTGCAGCTCAGGGTGCCGGGGGGTTCACATTTACCGTGAACGAGCTTAACCAGAAAGCCACTACGGCGGTACCGTCTGGCTGGACA
>CALMFQ010000383.1 GCA_937863215.1 uncultured Pseudomonadota bacterium | reverse complement strand
GGGGTCCCGCAGGCACTATTACAGGCAATGCTAGCTGCGCGTCCTATTGTGACAACCTCAGTTGGTTCCATTAGCGAAGCCATTTCCGACGGATCGAACGGAATTATAGTGCCGACTCAAAATGCAGAGGCATTGCATCAGGCATTGCTAAAACTGCTCGAACAGCCTGCATATGCGGAAAAGCTGGGCCAGGCGGCTCGTGCAACGGCATTGGAGAAATTCGGATTTGATCGCATGATTGATCGCATGGAAAAGATTTTCCATGCGATATCTAATTGACGCCAGTCAGCCTAAATGAACAGACCATCTGCACATATCCTGATCATTCATGTCTGCCGTATAGGCGACACATTGCTAGGTACGCCAGCAATACGGGCCATAGCCGATCGATTCCCAACGGCTGAAATTACTTTTCTTGGCCACCCCAAGCGCATGGAGCTATTACGGCACCTTTCCTTTGTGCATCACTTGGGTGGCATTACCAAAAAGACAGCCCCGTTTTTGGGAAGAATACCGGGCAAGCGTTTCGACTATGCAATAGTGGATGGTTTTGATACAGCCTTGGTTCGCTATGCTCTTCGTGTAGCACACAAAGTGGTGGCATTCAGGCAAAACGATGAGTCATTGAATCGCAGGCTGCATATTGCGGTAGCGCACCCCGGTTGTGGAGACATTACAGCGGTCGATTTGCATCTACTGCTTAGCGAGGCACTAGGCGCCAAGGCAGTGAGCCGAGCCCTAAGCTATCAGGTAAGTGGCGATGAAGCAGTGGCTATCGACACCTTGCTTGCGCAAACCAAACTTAACAATAGCCGGCCGCTGATTGGCATGGTAATTGAAAGCTTTCCAACCAAGCCTTATCGCGACTGGCCACTGGAGCGCTTCATCGAACTGGCCAAAGCGATACTCGAGCACAATCCGGCAGCACACTTTGCGCTGCTTGGCGGCCAGATTTCGCCGGCCAAGCTGTTACAACTTCAGCACGCGCTGCACAATCGATTTGTTTCATTTGCCGGCAAATTGACTCTGCGGCAAAGCGCAGCGCTGATAGCTCGCCTGGATCTGTACATCGGGGTTGATACTGGCCCCACCCATTTGGCGGGAGCGCTGCAAGTCCCAATGGTAGCGCTGTATCATTGCATGCATCCGGCATGGCAATTGGCCCCCCTTGAACACCCTGCTCTCGCGGTAATCCAGCAGGAGCCTCCGGCCAGTGGCAAATCGGCGCAATACAGCCTTGGAAGTATCGGTGTAGAGCAAGTCTTGCCCAAAGCCTTGGCATTGCTAGCACAAGATAATCGTGCGTGATGAAAATTCTGTATCTCTACAATGAAGTGCTTCCCACCCGCAAAGCGCACGACGCCTACATTTGGCGCAATTGCATTTCTCTGGCGCAGGCGGGCGCAGATGTGACATTGGCCTGCGGCAAGGGCAGCAAGGCGGCTACCACACTGGCAAGCTATTACAAAACCGAATTGCCGCCCAACTTCAAACAAATGCCATTGCGCATTTTTCGTCGCAATTTCGGCCTGCCGTGGACATGGAATCGTGTCTTCGACTCAGCTGCACAACGACTGCTGACACGCACCTCGCCGGACATCGTGATATTAAGCGTCCGCAAACAAGGTCAGTTTCATCTGGCCAAGAAGCTTCCTGACACTCGCTATGTCTATGAAGTTCATGAGCTGGAATGGTACCCCACCCAGGGAGAAAGCCAGGCGGCATCGCAAAAGGTTCAACAGGAGCGGGAGATGCTGGCGCAGGCCGATCTGGTTACCGTGACAACCGAGGCATTGCGCAATATTCTGCTCAAGCCTCCGTATCGCCTCACAAACCCGGTCGCGATCGTTCCTCTGGCGATTCAAAGGCAGGCCCCCTTGCAGCCGATCGAATTCAGCCTCCCGCTGCACGTCATGTATATTGGCCAGTTGTATGACGGTCAAGGAGTGGAAGATCTGGCCGATGCAGTCGCCGAGGTGCCGTCAGCCACGCTGACAATAGTCGGGGGCTCCGATCAAGATGTCCAGCGCATCCAAGCAAGGCTCCCCCCCCAGTCCGCAGAGCGCATAAGGTTTACCGGCTTTGTCGAACCCGGTCGCCTGCCCGGATTGGCGCAAACAGCGCATATCCTGGCCGCACCGTTTCGGGCACAGAAGCGAATGCCATTTGTCGCGCATACAAAACTATGCGAATACATTGCATGGCGACGCCCTGTACTGGCCCCCGACTTGCCAATCGTGCATGAGCACTTCCCAAATGGGGCCGGATTGTGTAGCTACCAACCAAACAATATCGCGGACTTGATCATGTGCTTGCAACGCATTTCCCGGCAGGAGGCTTGGCAGGCTGCAATGGATGGCATTGCAGCCGCTCCGTCGAGCTTTTGGGCTGACCGGGCAAGCGCCTATCTAAAATTACTGCAAGGACTTTAATGTCACCCCTGGTTGCCGTAGTTATCCTGAACTGGAATGGCAAACAAGACACGCTTGAGTGTCTAAGCTCGGTTCTAGCCAATGACTACGAGAATTTCTTCGTCGTAGTGGCGGACAACGGTTCGCAGGACGGCTCCGTTGCGGCCATTCGCACGCACTTCCCGGGCGTAGTCGTGATGGAAAATGGCGCCAACCTCGGTTTTGCCGAGGGGAATAACCGCGGAATCCGGGTCGCTCTCGAAATGAACGCGGCATCGATCGTATTACTTAACAATGACACTACGGTAGCTCAGGACTGGTTAAGTAGTCTGGCAAAAGCAGCAACAGATCTGCCTCCAGAAACGGTACTGGGAGCGAAAATATTTTATGCACGCGACCCGGAAATCATTTGGCACTTCGGTGCCCACTGGAACAATCGGACCTGCCGCTTTGAAATCGCTGGCAGAGGTGCAACCAGCGACCAGTACCCTGCTTTACAGCAAGTGGACCTGGTAATTGGTTGCTGCATGTGGCTACCACGCCAAGCCTTGCAAAAAGTCGGGCTTTTGGAACCGGCATTTTTCCTGAATTATGAAGAAACGGATTGGTGCGAACGGGCAAAACGCCTCGATATACCAATGTATTCCGTACCCGATGCACACATGTGGCACAAGATTTCAGCCTCTTTTGTCGGCAAGCCTCACAACGCTTACTTCATCTTCCGCAACCGGCTGCTCTGGTTGGAGCGCAATTTTTCCGGCCGGGAATATTGGCGTCGCTACATTAAAATGGTGCTGCCTGAACATGTCAGGATTTTCCGCAAGCTTTGGCTCAGATCCCTGCAGTTGCGGCTGCAAGGCTTTCTGGGCATGCCGCCGTCAACCAAGGCAAAGGAAAAGGTCCGCTTTTATCGCGCCGCCATCGCCGGAATCAACGACTATCGCGCGCATCGTTTTGGCAACTGTCCTGCATGGATTCTCGGCGACACAGACTGACAGAATACCTTTATCCAAAGGAGCCAATTATTTTTCCTGCAGTTTCG
>CALMFQ010000382.1 GCA_937863215.1 uncultured Pseudomonadota bacterium | reverse complement strand
TCAAGGGCCCGATGACCACGCCGGTCGGCGGCGGCATCCGCTCGCTCAACGTGGCATTGCGCCAGGAACTGGATCTGTATGTGTGTCTGCGCCCGGTGCGCTACTTCCAGGGCGTGCCTTCGCCGCTGAAAGACCCGGCCAAGACCGACATGACCATCTTCCGTGAAAACACCGAAGACATTTACGCCGGCATCGAATGGGCCGCCGAATCGGACAGCTGCAAGAAGATCGTCAACTTCCTGCAAGGCGAAATGGGCGTGAAGAAAATCCGCTTCCCCAACACCACCGCCATCGGTATCAAAACCGTATCGCGCGAAGGTTCGGAACGTCTGATCCGCAAGGCCATGCAATATGCGATCGACAACGATCGCAAATCGGTCACCATCGTCCACAAGGGCAACATCATGAAGTTCACCGAAGGTGGCTTCCGTGACTGGGGTTATGCGCTGGCGAAAAACGAATTCGGCGCACAGCTGATCGACAATGGCCCATGGTGCAAATTCAAGAATCCGAAAACCGGCAACGACATCATCGTCAAGGATGCCATCGCTGACGCGTTCCTGCAGCAGATCCTGCTGCGTCCGGCCGAATACGACGTGATCGCCACGCTGAACCTGAACGGCGACTACATCTCCGACGCGCTGGCAGCCCAGGTGGGCGGTATCGGTATCGCTCCGGGAGCCAATCTGTCGGACGACGTGGCAATGTTCGAAGCCACCCACGGCACGGCACCGAAATACGCCGGTCTGGACAAAGTGAACCCGGGTTCGCTGATCCTGTCGGCAGAGATGATGCTGCGTCACATGGGCTGGACTGAAGCTGCCGACCTGATCGTCAAATCCACCGAAGCGGCGATCAAGGACAAGGTTGTGACCTACGACTTTGCCCGTCTGATGGATGGCGCAACCGAAGTCAGCTGCTCGGAATTTGGCGACGCGATGATCGAACGCATGTAAATCGGCTACGCTTGCTGCAAAACAAAAACGGCATGGACTCCATGCCGTTTTTTTCATTCCAGCGTTAACCGTGAACGCTGCCATCGCTACACCCGGCTGAACCGGGTCACGCCATCACCACCGGCCCGCCGATCTCGATCGCTTTCCGATACGCCGGCCGCGCCACCATTCGCTCGCGATAGGCCTGCAGGTGCGGATATTGGCTGCCGGCGCTGCCGCGTGCCAGCACCGCCTCGACGGCAAAACTCATCTGGAAATCGGCAACAGAGATGCTGTCGCCGGCAAACCACTTGTGCGTGGCCAGATGCCGGTCCATGAACGCCAGCGAAGTATTCACGTTTGGGTCGATCAGTTTGGCCTGAACCTGCCTGCACAGCTGGCGGGCAATCGGCCGGACGAAAAATGGCATCGGCTGGGTCGGAATGGTGACGAACACCAGCTTCATCACCAGCCAGTTCATCAGCGAGCCTTCGGCATAATGCATCCAGAAACGGCACTGGCGATGCTCCGGCGTACCGACCGGCGGCACCAATTGCGCCAACTCGCCCTGGCCCAGATGGCCGTAGGTTTCCACCAGATATTCGAGAATCGCGCCGGATTCGGCCACGCTGATATCGCCATCGGTGATCACCGGCGATTTGCCCAAGGGATGGATCGCTTTCAGCTCCGGCGGTGCCAGCCGGGTTTTGCGATCGCGTTGGTAACGCACTATCCGGTACGGAATCTGCAGCTCTTCCAGCAGCCACAGGATGCGTTGCGAACGGGAAGTTTCCAGATGGTGCAGCGTCAACATCGGTACGGACCTTTCAATGGGATGACCGCATGGCAGCGGCTTGCGGCAGAGCAGGCATCATAGCCACAAGCGGGTGCAGCGATCAATCCGGCTCAGGCGCCGAACAGGCGTTGTGCCGCCAAGGCGAGACCAGTGCCGACGCTGCCGAAGCGGTCGCCTTCCACCAGTTGCGCCGCCGGCACTTGGGTGCGGATGGCCTGCATCAGCCGTGGTACGCCGCTGGCGCCGCCGGTTACGAACAATGTGGCGATTTCGCCAGGCCGCACGCCGGCATCGGCGCACAGGCTGGCGACGGTGCCGGCGATCTTGCCGATCGCCTCGTCGACCGCTGCTTCGAACTGCTCCAGCGCCAGTGTTTTTTCCAGGCCGGCTTCGAGCATATCCAGCTGCAGACGCCCGTGGCCCTCTACGCAGCAACCGATTTTTGCCGCCTCGACCGCAATCGCCAGCATATGGCCGGCGCGGTCATCGACGATGCGCAGCAGCCGGCCGAAGCCGGTGCGGTCTTCCACTTCCGCCAGTACATCGTCCAGCTCGCGCCGCAGCTTGCGTTCGTAGAGGAAATTGATGGTGTGCCAGGTAGACAGCAGATGGTAATAATTGGCCGGCACCTCGGTATTCTTGCCGCGCATCCTGCCGCCCATGCCCAGCAGCGGCATCACTTCACGCAGGCTCAGCAGCCGGTCGAAATCGGTACCGCCGATATGGATGCCGGCGTTGGCCAGAATATCGCCGCGCCGGTCGTGCAACCGATGCCGCTGCGGCGCCAGCCGGATCAGCGAAAAATCCGAAGTCCCACCGCCGATATCGACAATCAGCACCAGTTGCTCGCGACTGACTTGCTGTTCGTAGTCGAACGCCGCTGCGATCGGCTCGGGCAGGAACGCCAGTTCGGAGAAGCCAATCGACTGGGCGATTTCCGCCAGCGTAGCCTCGGCACGCCGGTCGGCTTGCGCATCGTCGTCGACGAAATGCACCGGTCGCCCCAGTACCGCCTGGCGCAACGGCTGGCCGGCAGCGATTTCGGCACGCTGCTTCAGCTCAGCCATGAAGGTGGCGAGAATCTGGCGAAAACCGATGCGCTGATTCTGGATTTCGGTGTCGGCATCCATCAACGCCGTGCCGAGCACGCTTTTCAGCGAGCGCAGCAGCCGGCCCTCGGTGCCGCAGACGTATTCGTTGATTGCGGCACGGCCAAAGAGAGTGGTTTCCGCTTCGAAGTCGTAGAAC
>CALMFQ010000381.1 GCA_937863215.1 uncultured Pseudomonadota bacterium | reverse complement strand
TGGATGTGAACATTCGCGGTTATTTCTTCATGTCCTCGTATGGCGCTAAGGCGATGGCGAAAAACGGCGGCGGTGCGATTGTTAACGTCGCATCGGTCAACGGCGTGATTCCGGGCGTGTTCCAGGGCATTTATTCGATCACCAAGGCGGCGGTGATTTCGATGACCAAAACTTTCGCCAAGGAATGCGCGCCGATCGGCGTGCGCGTCAACGCGCTGCTGCCGGGCGCCACCGATACCAAATTCGCTTCAACACTGGTGAAAAACCCGGCGATTCTGGAAAAAGCGCTGGAACACATCCCGATGAACCGCATCGCCCAGCCGGACGAAATGGCCGGTGCCATCCTCTATCTGGCTTCGCCCGCAGCCAGCTACACCACTGGCACCTGCCTGAATGTCGATGGCGGCTACCTGCTCGCCTGAGGACGATGCCCCGATGAGCGCCACCACCCACCACCGCGCCTGCAATCTGTGCGAGGCGATCTGCGGGCTGGAGATCCAGCTCGAAGGTGAGCAGATCGTTTCGATCAAGGGCGATAAAAACGACCCGCTGAGCCGTGGGCATATCTGCCCCAAGGCAGTGGCGCTGCAGGATTTGCAAACCGACCCGGACCGGCTGCGTACACCGCTGCGCCGGGTGGGCAACGATTGGCAGGAAATCAGCTGGGACGACGCATTCGAGCTGGTGGCCAGCAGGCTGGCCGAAGTGCGCCAGCAATACGGCGCAGACGCCATCGCCAGCTATCAGGGCAACCCGAATGTGCACAACTACGGGCTGATGACCCACGGCGGCCAGTTGCTCGGCTTGCTGAAAACCCGCAATCGCTTCTCCGCCACTTCGGTCGACCAGTTGCCGCACCAGTTGATGGTGTACTGGATGTACGGCCACCAGCTGCTGGTGCCGATTCCCGATATCGACCACAGCGATTATCTGCTGATGCTCGGCGCCAATCCGATTGCGTCCAATGGCAGTCTGATGACGGTGCCGGACGTGGCGAAGCGCATCAAGGCGCTGCAGGCACGCGGCGGCAAGCTGGTAGTGATCGACCCGCGCCGTACCGAAACCGCGCAGGTGGCCGACGCGCATCATTTCATCCGCCCCGGCAGCGATGCCGCGCTGCTGCTGGCGCTGTTGAACGTGTTGTTTGCCGAAGGTTTGACCAAGCCCGGCCGACTGGAAAGCATGCTGGATCAGCCACTGGATGTCATCCGCGAGCTGGTCGCGCCATTTTCGCCAGAAGCGGTTGCCGCACAAACCGGCATCGGCGCCGACGCGATCAAAACCATCGCCCGCGATTTTGCCGCTGCGCCACGCGCCGTGGCTTACGGCCGCATGGGCTGTTCGACACAAATCCACGGCACTATCTGCCAGTGGGCGATTCAGGTATTGAATATCGTCAGCGGTAATCTGGATGCCGTTGGTGGCTCGCTCGCCACCAAGCCGGCGCTGGACCTGCTCGGCGCCCCCGGCTCCAAGCCCGGTAGCTATGGCCGCGTCAAAAGCCGCGTCAGTGGCCGGCCCGAGGCCAATGGCGAATTGCCGGTGGCGGTGATGGCGGAAGAAATGCTCACGCCGGGTGAAGGCCAGATCAAGGCGCTGGTGTGTATCGCCGGCAACCCGGTGCTATCGACGCCGAATGGCCGCCAGCTGGAGCAGGCGCTGCAGCAGCTGGATTTCATGGTCTCGCTGGATATGTATCTGAACGAAACCAGCCAATACGCCGACGTGATCCTGCCGACCACCACGCCGCTGGAGCACGATCATTTCGACATGATTTTCAACATCTTCGCGGTGCGCAATTACGCGCGCTACAGCGACGCGGTGTTGCCAAAGCCAGACGGCGCCAAACACGATTGGGAAATCCTCACGCAGCTCGGCGAACGGCTGGCAGCCAAGTTGGGCGTGCCCGCCAAGCCGGCACCCAGCCCGGAGATGATGCTCGATTTCGGCCTGCAGATGGGGCCGTGGGGCATGGCAACCGAGGCGCAGTTATCGCTGGCCAAGCTCAAGGCTAACCCCAGTGGCGTTGATCTAGGCCCGCTGACACCGTCGTTCCCGGAGCGCTTGTTCACGCCCGACAAAAAAATCCACCTGCTGCCGGAACCGGTGCAAGCCGCGATTCAGGCGGCCACCGCCGAATTGCTGGCGCAGCCGGCAGCCGGCCAGCTGCTGCTGATCGGCCGCCGCCACGTGCGTAGCAACAATTCGTGGATGCACAACAGCCACCGCCTGACCAAAGGCCCGCAACGCACGGCCTTGCTGATGCACCCGGACGATCTGGCGCAGCGCCAGCTGTTCGACGGCCAGCCGGTGCGGGTGACATCGCGCGTCGGCAGCATCGATATCGAAGTGTGCGCCAGCGCCGACATGATGCCCGGCACGGTGAGCCTGCCGCACGGCTGGGGCCACCACCGGCCCGGTGCGCGGCTGAGCGTGGCACGCAACACGCCCGGCGCCAGCGTCAACGATCTGACCGATGACCAATTGCTCGACCCGGTGTGCGGCGTGGCCGCGCTCAACGGTGTGCCGGTCAGTGTGGAGGCGTTGACCTGACTTCGGCACTGAAACGCAGGCAGAAATTAACTCCTTCCCCTTCAAGGGGAAGGTGGGGAAGGGGATGGGGGGCGAGATGCGCTTTCAGGTCCCCATCCCCACCCCAACCCTCCCCTTGAAGGGGAGGGGGCAAAAACAGCGTTGTCGCCAAGCTGGCGGCAACCCGAATTTCACAATCTGGAGACAAAAATGCAAGACCTCAAAGGCAAAGTAGCCGTGATCACCGGCGGCGCCGAAGGCATCGGCAAAGCCATCGCCGTGGCCGCAGCGGCCGAAGGCATGAAGCTGGTGCTGGCCGATATCGACGCCGACAAGCTCAACGCCACCGTGGAAGAACTGGCCGGCACTGGCGCCGAAGTGATCGGCCTGCGTACCGACGTATCCAGCGAAAGCTCGGTGCAAGCCTTGGCCGACGCCGCTTTCGGGCGTTTCGGCAATGTCCACCTGCTGATCAACAACGCCGGCGTGGCATTGGCCAAATCGGCGTGGGAAACCACCCAGAAAGACTGGGAATGGGTGATGGGCGTGAACCTGTACGGCGTGACCAACGGCCTGCGCGCCTTCATCCCGCGCATGCTGGAAAAGGGCGAAGAGGGCCACATCGTCAACACCGCATCGATTGCCGGCCTGCTGTCCGAGCCGGCTCTGGCGGCGTACAACGTCAGCAAGTTTGGCGTGGTGACCCTGTCGGAAGGTCTGCATCACGACCTGACGTTGCGTAAAGCCAAGATCAACGTCTCGGTATTGTGCCCGGGCTGGGTCAAAACCCGCATTGCCGAGGCCGAACGTCACCGCGAAGCCGATCAGCGCACCGATTTCACCAAGATCGACAAGGTGAGCGTGATGACCGGCATGAGCATCATGAAAGCCGTGCAGAACGGCATCGAGCCGCAGCAGGTGGCCAGCGATGTGATCAACGCGGTGAAAAGCAACAAGTTCTACATCCTCACCCATCCGCACACCAAGGCCGGCATCCAGATCCGCATGGAAGATATCCTGCAGGAACGTGCCCCGACGCTGTTGCCCATTTGATCCCGGAGCCCATCATGACTCAAACCAATCGCGTCTGGCGCCTGAAAACCCGCCCGGTCGGCAATATCAAGACGTCCGACTTCGACCTGGCCAGCGAAGCGCTGCCCGAGCTGGCTGACGGCCAGATTCTGATCCGCAACGTCTACCTGTCGCTTGACCCGGCCATGCGCGGCTGGCTGATCGACCGCCCGAGCTACGTGCCGCCGGTGCAGATTGGCGAAATCATGCGTGGCTTGGCGGTGGGCGTGGTCGAGGCGTCAAACAATCCGAAATTCGCAGTCGGCAACGCGGTGCAGGGCATGTTCGGCTGGCAGGAATACGTAGTCAGCGGCGGCGAAGGCGTCACCAAGCTGCCGCCCAGCCCGCTGCCGCTGAGCGCCAACCTCGGCCTGTTCGGCCTGGCCGGCATGACGTCTTACTTTGGTTTGCTCGACGTCGGCCAGCCGAAAGAAGGCGAAACCCTGCTGGTATCCGGCGCCGCCGGCTCGGTGGGTTCGCTGGTGGGGCAGATCGGCAAGATCAAGGGCTGCCGCGTGGTCGGCATCGCCGGTAGCGATGAAAAATGCGCCTGGCTGGTGAACGAGCTGGGCTTCGATGCCGCAGTCAATTACAAAAACGGCAACCTGCGCCAACAACTGAAAGACGCCTGCCCCAACGGCGTGGACGTGTATTTCGAAAACGTCGGCGGCGAAATCCTCGAC
>CALMFQ010000380.1 GCA_937863215.1 uncultured Pseudomonadota bacterium | reverse complement strand
CCGGGGCGCGCAGGCGCCACGCCGCGCGCTGCCGATGGCGCTGCCAGCCGTGCCACTGGCCGATGGCTGCGCTCGTTGAGCTGGAACGCGGCAACCGCACGCGCCAGGTTCTGAGCCTGTTCCTCCAGGCTTTCCGCCGCCGCGGCAGCCTGCTCCACCAGCGCCGCATTCTGCTGAGTCATTTCGTCCAGGCCGGTGACAGTCTGATTCACCTGATCGATGCCCTGGCTCTGCTCGTTGGATGCAGCAGAAATTTCGCTCATCAGATCGGTAACCCGTTTCACGGCGCTGACGATTTCGGTCATGGTACGGCCGGCTTCATCCACCAGCTTGCTGCCGGCATCGACATTTTCCACCGACTCCGAAATCAGCCCCTTGATTTCCTTGGCCGCAGCTGCCGAGCGCTGCGCCAGATTGCGCACCTCGCTCGCCACCACGGCGAAGCCACGCCCCTGCTCGCCGGCACGTGCAGCTTCGACCGCGGCATTGAGTGCGAGAATGTTGGTCTGGAATGCGATGCCATCGATCACCGCGATGATATCGACAACCTTTTTCGCACTATCGGAGATAGCGCTCATGGTGTTGACCACCTGGCCCACAACCGAGCCACCCTTGACTGCAACGTCCGAGGCACCGATCGCCAGCTGGTTGGCCTGGCGGGCATTTTCGGCATTCTGGCGCACCGTGCTGGTAAGCTCCTCCATGCTGCTGGCAGTTTCTTCCAGGCTGGCAGCCTGGGATTCGGTGCGGCTGGAAAGGTTCTGGTTGCCCGATGCGATTTCGCCGGAAGCGGTGGAAATGGTTTCCACCGCTTCGGCGATTTGCGAAACAATTTCGCGCAGCCGGTCGGACGTAGTGTTGGCAGCATCTTTCAACTCGCCGAACAACCCCGAATATTCGGCATGGATGCGCTCATTCAGGTTACCGTCAGCCAGCGCCGCCAACATGCGGCGGATATCGGCCAGACCGACCGCGCTGGTTTCCAGCAACTGGTTGATACTGCTGCCGAGCAACTGGAAGAAGCCTTCCTTGCCGTGCATATCGATACGCTTGGCAAAATCGCCGGCTGCCGCAGCAGAAACGATTTCCGCCACTTCTTTCTCCACCGCCATTTCATTGGTGCGATCGGCCCACTCGACCACCGAGCCGAGGCGTTCGCCTTTTTCGCTGAAAATCGGGTTGGCAACCAGTGAGAAAGTCCGGCCCCCGAGCGCGATCTGGGCACGATAAGTGTTGGTCAGGCTGCCCAGCAGATTGGCCTGATGAGCCGGATTGCGGTGGAAGCCGTCCATCGAGCCGCCCAGAATCTTGCTGACATCGAAATGCGGTAGCGCCTTGCGGATATCGGCCTGCGCATTGGTCAACATTGCGATCACTGCACGGTTCATGAAAATGATCTTGCGATCGGCATCGGCAATCATTACGTTGGTCGAAGTCGAATCCAGCGCAGCGTTGACGCGCATGGTTTCGATCAGCAACTGCTTTTCGCGCTCCTGCATTGCCAGTTCCTGGGTACGGTCGGTCCACTCGACCGTAGTGCCCAGCGCTTTGCCATCGCGATCGTAAACCGGGTTCATCACCAGCCGGAAAATTCGGCCACCGATATGCAATTGAGCGGTATGAGTACTGCGCAGATTGGCCAGCTTGTCGCGCTGGTATTGCGGATTCTTGTGGAATTCGTCGATGACGCGGCCAACGATATTGCTCGCCGAGAAATGCGGTAGATCCTTGCGAATGTCGGCTTCCGCCTCGGCCAGCAATTTCTGCTGCGCCGGGTTGATATAGATGATGCGGCGATCGACATCGGCAATCATCACACTGGTCGAAACCGAATCCAGCGCCTGACGAACGCGGGCGTTCTCGATTGCCTGCAGCTGGCCTTCCTTGAGCTTGACCTGCATCTGCTTCATTTGCGCCAGTACGCTGCCGGTATCGCCACTTGCCACGGCAAGCTCGAAATCCAGTTGGCCGGCGGCGATTTTGTTGGCCGAATCGGCAACCACACTCGGTTCACCGCCCAGCTCGCGCAGGATCGAACGTGCCACCAGCACTGCGACAGCAGAGCCAAGCAGCAGACCGATAATGGCAAGGATATTGACATCGCGTGCAGCCTGCCCCTGCCGTGCAATCAAATCGGCAGCAGAGCGCTGGGTTTTCTGTACCTGATGCTCGGTGGCTGCGCTGATCGCTTCGTTGTAAGCCTTATAGGTATCCATCAGGCCGCCGATCGCAACGGCACGCGAAATATCCAGCCGCCTGGCGTTGAAAGCCTCGATGAACTTTTTCTGTTCTTCTACATAGGCCAGGCGTTTTTCACGGATCTGCGCAATATCCTTGAGCGTCGCTTCATCTGCATCCTGCTTGGCGAGAGCTTCCATTTCGTCAAGCGTTTTGGCGATATTGGCTCGTGCAGCCTCGACACGGGCAATCTGCTTGGCGGCCAGTTCTGCGTCGCGCTCATTCTGATTGCCGATGATCTGCGCGTTGCGCGCTGCACGTGCAATCAGATTGACGTCGTTCAGCACCGACTGCATTTTGTACTGCTGCGGCAACTGCGTCTGCGCCAGCAGGGATATCTGGTTCTGCACCGAACCCGACGCGTTCCACATGATCACGCCGATGGCAATAATCACCAGCAGTAGCGCGCCGAAACCGCCCATCAACCGCAGCTTGAGACTCAAACCCTTGTTATTCATGACACATCCTCCGGAATTGCTGTTTTGCCTGCCTTGACTGCGATGATGATTCAGACCGATGCCGCTCGCTACGCGACCGCATCGACCAATTCCATTTCCTGACTGGTCATCAGCTTCTCGATATCGACCAGAATGATCATGCGGTTATCGACCGTACCGAGGCCTTCGATGTATTCGGTACGCAGCGCCGATCCGAATTCCGGCGCCTCGCGGATTTGCCCCGGGCTCAGCGTCATCACATCGGATACCGCATCGACAACAATGCCGACCACACGCTTGGCTACGTTAAGAATGATCACCACGGTAAACTGGTCGTAGTCCACCTTGCCGAGATTGAACTTGATGCGCATATCGACAATCGGCACGATGGTACCGCGCAGATTGATCACACCCTTGATGAAATCCGGCGCATTGGCAATGGTGGTAACCGCATCGTAACCGCGGATTTCCTGCACCTTGAGAATATCGATGCCGTACTCCTCCTTGCCCAACGTAAATACCAGTGTTTCCCGACCATTTTCGCTCTGCGAGTCGGATTGATTCAGATTTGTGGTTTCCATGGTTTCCCCTCGATTCAGGCGGAATGACAACAACTTGCTGCCGCATACGGCGTGCAATCAGCTACAGCAACGGCGCACCAGTGCATTGACATCCAGGATCAGCGCGACATGCCCGTCTCCCATGATGGTGGCACCGGAAACCATCGGCACGCGACGGTAATTGGTTTCCAGATTCTTGATCACCACCTGGTGCTGGCCGAGCAGATCGTCAACAAACAGGGCGATCTTGTTACCATCGGCTTCCAGCACGATGACCAGCCCTTCACAGTAATTGGTCACATGCGGCTGGATGTTGAACAGCTCGTGCAAGGCAACCAGCGGCAGATATTCGCCGCGGATACTCAACACCCGCCCCTTGCTCGCCAGCGTTTTGACCTCATCCGGCTTGGGCTGCAGCGACTCAACAATGAATGTAAGCGGGATAATGTAGGTGCTCTCGCCGACGGCGATCGACATGCCGTCGAGAATTGCCAGCGTCAGCGGCAGGCGGATCAGCATGGTGGTACCGACACCGGTCATCGATTCAATGTCGATCCGGCCGCCCATTTCCTGGATGTTGCGCCGTACCACATCCATGCCGACGCCGCGTCCGGAAACATCGGTAATGGCAGCAGCGGTAGAAAAACCGGCCTCGAAGATCAGTTGCCACACATCCTGATCCGACATGCTGTCGGCGACATTCATGCCACGCTCGCGCGCCTTGGCGAGAATTTTCTCGCGGCTCAGGCCGCCGCCATCGTCACGAACCTCGATGACGATATTGCCGCCCTGATGGAAAGCCGACAATGTCAGCGTACCGATTGCTGACTTACCCTTGGCAATGCGCACGTCGGGCGACTCGATACCATGATCAAGACTGTTGCGCACCAGATGCGTCAACGGGTCGGAGAGTTTTTCGATAAAACCCTTGTCGAGTTCGGTGTTTTCGCCAATCAGACGCAATTCCACCTGCTTGTTGAGCTTGGCGGCAACATCGCGCACTACGCGCGGAAAACGGTTGAACACGAACGAAATCGGGATCATGCGAATCGACATCACCGCTTCCTGCAGCTCGCGCGTGTTGCGCTCGAACTGGCCGATTCCCTGCATCATTTTCTCGAATATCACCGGATCGAGCGTGGATGCGGTTTGCGCCAGCATCGACTGGGTAATCACCAGCTCACCGACCAGATTCAGCAACTGATCGACTTTTTCCACGCTGACACGAATCGTCGATGCTTCGATGTTCTGTTTTTCGCTACTGCGTTTCTTGTCTGCGCTATCGGCAACAACCTTGGGAGGAGTAACGACTGCCGTCTTGATTTCAGCTGCAGTGGCAGCGGAATTTTCCGGTGCAGCCGTTACGGCCAATGGTTCGAAAAATCCGTAACCGTCGCCGCCCTGTGCAGGTGTAACGGCGGCAGCAGAAGGCGTATCCGGAAGTGCTTCGAAAAAACCGTATCCCTGCTCTTCCGCTGCAGCTGGCGCAGGCTCCGCCTCAAACAAGCCGTATGCCTGGGCGTCAGCGGACTCAAACAGGCCATACGCCTCTTCTGCATCTGCAGCGCTGTCGGGTGCGTCGGCAGCGAAAAAACCGTAGCCGCGCTCTTGTTCCATTTCTGCGGAACAGTCACGCAACCGGAACGTATCGGGGTCGAGCAGAAACGCCAGCGACTCGCGCAGATCGCCCTCCGCAACGCTGGTATCGATACGCAACTGAAGATGTGCCGGATCGGAGCCGTCGTCGAGCAACTCGATCTCGCCCAGATCGCGCAGATTGGCGATCAGCCGCTCGCGGCTGATCTGCGGAGGCAGCGTTAAATCCAGCACAAAGCGATAATCGCCGATTTTGTGGTTCTGGCCGGGCCCTGCGCCGGGTGCAGCCGGGCTGGCGTTTCCGGCCAGCTGTCGCAGTACAGCGCAAATCCGCTCTGCGTCTTCTGCGCCCAATGTGTCGCCATCGCGGTGGGCGGCAAGCTGCGCCTTGAGAACATCGCCGGCGGCGAGAAAAGCGTCGATCATTTCGCTGCGCAACGCAATTTCGTGCTTGCGCAACCGATCCAGCAACGTTTCCAGCTCATGCGTCACTTCAGCCAGATCGTTGAAGCCGAAACTGCCCGCCGCTCCCTTGATCGAATGCGC
>CALMFQ010000379.1 GCA_937863215.1 uncultured Pseudomonadota bacterium | reverse complement strand
AAACCGACCTGGCCTGAGCCCACCACCAGCAAGGAAAATTGGACGCCGGCCAGCTCCATCATCGACTGGTCGATTCAGGGCAAATCCATCTTTACGAGGGAGAAGCCATTGGCGCCCAATACGATGCGGCGTATTTATGCCGGACTGGAAAAATATTCCGGCATTCCATTTACGACCCTGGTGACCCACGGCGCAGATCCGCGACCGCGTCCCATATCGGAACCGCTCAATACCATCACGACTGCGAAAGGCGGCGAGATCGCATTGGTGCGGCCTTGGCTGGTGCGGATGCGTGGAACGGATGATCGGCATATTGCGGCATCCGGACAGTCTGTCGACCGTCCGCTACCGACAATTACTGCTGGTGGTGGGCACGTTGGCGTCTGCCAACCCTTCATGGTGCCATTCCACAAGGAACGGGACGGACAAGCGCCGAGAACCCACGATGTGGCCGCTCCCTTTCCGGTTGTGGCCTGCTCGAACACGCTGGCACTCTGCCAGCCATTTATCATCGGGCAGCAATCCTGCTCGGCTCCGCGGGATGTCAGTCAGCCGATACCGACTGTGGCTACCGCCGGCGCCATCAGGTTGGCGCAGCCATTTCTGACTAAATTCTACGGCACTGGCGGAGCTCGTCCCATTACCGATCCGCTCGACACGGTGACGACCAAGGGTCGTTTCGGGTTGTGCCTTCCAATTATCGAGCTCGAAGGCGAGCAGTATTATTTGGATATTTTGTTCAGGATGCTGAAGCCCGATGAGCTGAAGCGTGCAATGTCGTTCCCGGGGGATTATTTCCTGGCTGGGACACAGGAGGATCAGATCAGACAAATCGGTAATGCCGTCGACGTGCGGACAGCCGAAGCAATAATTTACAACGCCCTGGAGGGGGTCAGATAATGCCAAGAAAACAAACCGAAAACCAGACCGACTTCTTCGTGTCGGAATATTCCAAGCTGGTCGGAAAGACCGTCCAGAAAATCGTCAAAGATTCGGCTGACGGAGAGCCCTTTTATGGGCTGAAGATGTCAGACGGTACGGTGGCCTGGATCGAGCAAGATCCGGAAGGTAATGGACCAGGATTTCTACGCATCCAATCATGAAGGCATTCTATGAATTCCGCATGGCGGATGTGTCGACCCTGCACATCACCGAGATGGATCAGCGGCTGATCATCCACCCGGATGCGCCCGACATGCTGGCGATGTCTGATCGGCGTGACTGGTCAATCTTTACCGTCTGTCTGAACACCCAGGAGGACCGTGCTGATCAGTATCAGGCCATGTACGATTTCGGATTTTCGGAATTCTTTGTAGGCGTCATCCGACGCTGCGCTGCAGATGGAATTTCGTACGTTAAATTCGACTGCGATGGTTTTGAATACGAAGACCTACCCAGACCATGAAAGTCATCACGATAAATAATCTGACCCTGCAGTTTGACGCGGACCAGATCACGCAGGGCAGTGCCCTCCAACAAGCTCAGGCGGCGCTGTGTATGATCAATCTGGAGCTGCAGCGCCAGCCGTTCGGACTGGGCGCTCAGATCATGACGACATCCGTAGACAATGCGGACGTCATGGAGTCCGATAGCGACGTCGACAAATCGACATGGGTTGTGCGAATTCGCGCAACTGTGGAGCGGGACGTACTGGTCACGGCCGGCAACGAAAAGGAAGCCGTCGAACTGGCACACCAGGAATTTGATGTCGGCGACACCAGCCAGGGAGCCAACGAAAAGTACGCGGAGGAAATGATTTCGTGCGCCGAACTGCCCGAATGAATATTCTGCAGAGATTAAAACGCTGGCTGGCTGGCGGTTGGGAAATGTACGGGGATAAGCTGGAACGCCGGCGTGCCGCTGATGGCGGCTGGCAATATCGGTGCTGCGCTGATGCGCTGGTGGGCGTCGACGGACAGTGTCCGGTCTGCCGGTACCGGCATGGCTATTTGCCGGGAGCCAATACACCGGGAGGGCAGGGTTATGAGTAGTCGCTGCATCGTCCTGCGCACCATACCCGGCGAAAAAACGGGGACGGATCAGCGGATGCTCGAACTAGCTATCGGGTACGACGCAGGCGGTACATCAGTGGTGGGTGGACGGACAAGCCGCCGCGGCTATAGCGTGCAGGCCAATACGTATTCGGTGGTTGATTACGGAAACGGCTCGCGGTGCTGCTCCCGCCGGCTGGGCTTCTCCAATCCGCCAGATCCGCGCGACGACGTGATGTTTTCGGTACTGATCTGTCCGGCGGCACGCTTCAACGCTTCGGCGTTGAAGAAGCTGGGCGACGAATTGCTCGGGAAGCTAAGCGGGGAGTACGGCACGGACGCGCACGCGACCTATCTGGCCTACTGCGCCGTCCGGGCAGTCGACCGCACCCAATGGGTGTGCGCCGACGCGTCCGACCAGCAGTGGTTGGATGAGTTTTACCGCCTGGGCCGGACTGTCCGCCCAGATACTTTGCAGCAACCCAGTTTGCCGGACACCATCGCGTCCATCATGGATGCACTCGGACGCGGTATCGGCGGAGCGGGAGCTTATGTTGGTGGCGGTGAAATGACGTGGAAGTGCCCAAAGCCATCCGGCGAATGCCGACCGCGTTATCCGTCCCGTCAGGATCCGGATGGCTCCGTTGTTTATGATGTCGGGATGGAATTTCCCGTCAACGGTCCGTCCGGCCAACATTGGCGGATGATCATCACGTATGAGGCTGACGACACCTACACGGTCCGACTCACGCGGCGTTCCACCAAGACGCCCGGCATTAACCGTGTGACGATTGATTTGCTCGAGATGCTGGATGGTAGCGAGCTGAAGTCAACGGTGGAGCAGATGTACGACCGGAACATGCTGGCACATTCATGATCAGAAAGTTGGATCCGTCGGAAAATTCCGGTCAGAACCTGATCGTCAAATGCGCTTGCGGACTGCCAATGCGGCGGCACGAATGGGCGGCCCACTGGAATGGTTGCAGTGCTGGCGCAGCCGTTCCGGTAACCGAATCGGACGTGCAGGCTCTTCTGCATCACGAACAGCACATGCGGGACATCCACGGAATTGAAAAACTTCATGGCGCGCCAGCACCTGCTGCATAGACTGAGTCATTCCAAACCCTAAATCCAAATGCATAGCTACTTCAACAAGCAACATCGTACGGCGGTCAATATCGTGATGGGGAGCCTGCTGGCTTTCCTGATTATCGTGGTGGTGGCAGCCTGCCCGCGCGCCGGGCATGCCGACAATTCCAAACCTCCGGTTGTCGACTACGCCTACCGGGCGGTCGTCGCCGAAGTGACCGACGGGGACACGTTGCGGTGCGACATCGACCTGGGGTTCGATATGTGGCGCCACGACACATCACTGCGTCTTCTCGGAGTCTTTGCTCCGGAGACGCGAACGACCGATCTGGCGGAGAAGAAGAAAGGTCTGGCCGTCAAGGAATTCGTCGTAGCAGAACTGGCCAGGCTGGCGCCCGACCGCAAAATCATCGTCCTGACCCATAAGGACGCGAATGACAAGTACGGTCGCTACCTCGCGGAAGTCTGGTTGGGAGAGGAAAATCTCAATCAGGCCATCCGGGACTTCATGACCAAAGCCGGTATCCGTCCGAGCGGAAAGGGCGTCAAGCCATGAAGCACAC